>NZ_VCDZ01000010.1:0-85843 GCF_005845405.1 Escherichia sp. E4930
CGTCAGCGTCGCWTCAGGCGTAATGTTTGCCGGATGCGGCGTAAACGCCTTATCCGGCCTACGGTTCAGGACTATTTGTAGGCACGATAAGACACGTCAGCGTCGCATCAGGCATTGTTTGCCGGATGCGGCGTAAACGCCTTATCCGGCCCACGGTTCAGGACTATTTGTAGGCACGATAAGACGCGCCAGCGTCGCATCGGGCATTGTTTGCCGGATGCGACATAGATCCAAATGCCACTGTATAAAGTTTTAGTTGCCGTTCTTCCCGCCTGTCAGGGGCGGGTTTTTTATGGCTTAGATAAACGCAAACGCATCGCCAAACAGGCGATCTTCCCGTGCATTACGCTCATTGCAGAACAGGTCACGGGCGATTTTCGCCATCTCAAAGCGGCCAGCGATATAGATATCATGCTCCGCCAGCGTACCGTGATCCTGCAATACCGCTGTTAACACGGTGCCAGTACGTCCACGCCAGCCCGCTTCTGGTTGTTCAACCACCGGCACCACACGCAAACCAGGATGCTTCAGAGAAAGCGCCTCAAGCTCGGACAGATCATAAAGGTGTTGCTCTTCACGCCCGCCCCAGTAAATGGTGATATCGCGATTGGGATTACGCGCCAACGCTGTCAGTAAAATCGAGCGCGCATAAGAGAATCCCGTGCCGCCCGCAATCAGAATCATCGGACGTTCTTCATCATCGCGCAGCCATGCTTCACCGTGGGGAATATCCACCACGATTTGATGATCTTTAAGGATGCGATCCATAACGGCTTTCGCGTAAAGGTTGATTTCAGAAGCGCCAATGTGCAACTCAATGAAACCTTGTTCATTCGGCGTCGAAGCCATTGAAAACGGGCGTTTGTCGCGCTCGTCCATCACCACCATCAAATACTGACCAGCACGAAAAGAAAAGGCCGCGTCTGGCACGATGCGGACACGATATACGGTATCCGTGATAGCTTCTACCGAGGTCACTTTACAGCTTAAGGTTGTCATGCGCTTTCTCTGTCGGATCGATAAATAGGGCAAAACAAACGCGCATCAGGCGCTTTTACCGTTGTTAAAAATAGCCAGTTCATCCCAGATGGCGTCAATATGCGCGACAACATCTGGATCTTTTTTGATGGGACGCCCCCATTCACGCTGGGTTTCCCCTGGCCATTTATTCGTGGCATCCAGCCCCATTTTTGAACCCAGCCCGGAGACGGGCGAGGCAAAATCCAGATAATCAATGGGCGTATTTTCTACCAACACCGTATCCCGCGCAGGGTCCATACGGGTGGTAATTGCCCAAATCACATCGTTCCAGTCGCGTGCGTTGACATCATCATCGCAGACGATTACGAACTTAGTGTACATAAACTGGCGTAAGAATGACCAGACCCCCATCATGACGCGCTTCGCATGTCCGGCGTACTGTTTTTTGATTGTCACTACCGCCAGGCGATAAGAACAGCCTTCCGGCGGCAGGTAAAAATCGACAATTTCCGGGAACTGTTTTTGCAGAATCGGCACGAACACTTCGTTCAACGCCACGCCCAGTACCGCGGGTTCATCTGGCGGACGCCCGGTATAGGTGGAATGGTAAATCGCATCTTCACGCTGGGTAATATGCGTCACGGTAAATACCGGGAAACTATCGACTTCGTTATAGTAACCGGTGTGGTCGCCATACGGCCCTTCCGGCGCCGTTTCGCCTTGTTCGATATACCCTTCCAGCACAATCTCCGCACTGGCGGGCACTTCAAGGTCATTGGAGATACACTTCACCACTTCGGTCTTAGTGCCGCGCAGCAATCCGGCAAAGGCGTATTCCGACAATGTATCCGGGACTGGCGTCACTGCACCGAGAATCGTAGCGGGATCGGCCCCCAGCGCCACAGAAACCGGGAAACGTTCGCCCGGATGCGCCGCGCACCACTCCTGATAATCCAGTGCGCCGCCGCGATGCGACAACCAGCGCATAATTAGTTTGTTTTTACCAATCAGCTGCTGGCGATAAATACCCAGATTCTGCCGCTCTTTATGCGGGCCGCGCGTTACGGTCAGCCCCCAGGTAATCAGCGGAGCGGCGTCTTCCGGCCAGCAGGTCATAATGGGAATGCGGTTAAGATCGACGTCATCACCAGAGACGATTTTTTGTTGGCAAGGCGCACCACGCAATCGCTTTGTCGGCATGTTTAACACCTGCTTAAACTGCGGCAGTTTATCAAACAGGTCGCGGAAACCTTTTGGCGGCTCCGGCTCTTTCAGAAACGCCAATAATTTACCGACTTCACGCAGCGCCGAAACATCTTCCTGGCCCATGCCCATCGCCACGCGTTTTGGCGTACCAAACAGGTTGCACAGCACCGGCATCGAATAACCTTTGGGGTTTTCAAACAACAACGCAGGTCCACCGGCACGCAGAGTGCGGTCAGCAATTTCAGTGATTTCCAGATGCGGATCCACCGGGAGCGTGATACGTTTTAGCTCACCCTGCTGTTCAAGCAGCGTCAGGAAGTCGCGTAAATCGTTATATTTCATGGCGTCCATTGTAGCCTCTTAATCTTCGCCCATTATACGGCGTTCATCTTCGCGATGCTGTAAATTTGTTAAATTAGCGTGAACTCTGACGGCATAACGCAAACCGGGGAATATAATTAACTTAGCGTAAAGCTTTTGCTATCCTTGCGCCCCGATTAAACGGATAAGAGTCATTATGCAATCCTGGTATTTACTGTACTGCAAGCGCGGGCAACTTCAACGTGCCCAGGAACACCTCGAAAGACAGGCGGTGAATTGCCTGGCGCCGATGATCACCCTGGAAAAAATCGTGCGAGGCAAACGTACCGCAGTCAGTGAACCATTGTTCCCCAACTACCTGTTTGTGGAATTTGACCCGGAAGTGATTCATACCACAACCATCAGTGCTACCCGCGGCGTCAGCCACTTTGTGCGCTTTGGCGCATCGCCGGCGATAGTCCCATCTGCGGTTATTCATCAACTGTCGGTGTATAAACCGGAAGACATTGTTGATCCGGCGACGCCCTATCCTGGTGATAAGGTGATTATCACCGAAGGCGCTTTCGAAGGTTTTCAGGCTATTTTCACCGAACCCGACGGCGAGGCTCGCTCTATGCTATTGCTTAATCTTATCAATAAAGAGATTAAGCACAGTGTGAAGAACACCGAGTTCCGCAAACTCTAAAACGCAATCCCAAACAGTGTTTTGACATTGGCATCCGTGGTGGCAGCCAGCCATGCGGCATCTTCCCCACGCCAGTGTGCAATACGTTGCAAAATATGGGGCAGATAGGCTGGCTCATTACGCCGTGACGATGGCTTCGGCGTGAGATCGCGCGGAAGCAAATACGGTGCGTCTGTTTCAAGCAGCAATTGCTCCGCCGGAATAAATGGCAACAGTTCTCGCAGCTCCAGTCCGCGTCGTTCATCGCAAACCCAACCAGTAATGCCGATATAAATTCCGCGCGCCACGCACGCCTGCATCTCTTCGCGTGTGCCGGTAAAACAGTGCAACACCGCGCCAGGCAGTTTATCCAGCCACGGCTCCAGCAATGTCATAAACCGCTCGTGGGCATCACGGCAGTGCATAAATACCGGCATATTTAACTCTGCGGCAATACGTAGCTGGGCAACAAAAGCGCGTTCCTGCTCTTCCGGCGTCGAAAAGTTGCGGTTAAAGTCGAGGCCACACTCACCAATCGCCACCACTTCTGGCTGCGAGGCCAGCGCCACAATCATTTCTTCTGTTGCGTCTTGCCACTGGCTACTGTCATGAGGATGCACGCCCGCCGTTGAGCAACAGGACGAATACTGACGCGCCAGCTTTTGCGCCTGCTGGCTTTCGCGCAGGTTAGTACCGGTGATGAGTAGCCCATTAACTCCCGCGTCAAAAGCGCGCGCTACAACATCATCACGGTCTTTCGCAAATTGCGAACTGGTCAAATTAACGCCGATATCAAACATCCTGCACTCCATATGACAACCGCCCTGACGGGCGGTTGAATTTATTCTTCAGTTTTTTCGCTTTCTGCTTCAGCGTCGTTTTCCTCTTCCCGATTTCGCCCTTTACCAACGTAAAAGCGTGAGAAGAAGACACCGATTTCAAACAGACAGTACATCGGGATCGCCAACAGCGTTTGCGAGAAGACATCCGGCGGCGTCAGAAGCATCCCGACGACGAATGCGCCAACCAGCACATACGGACGTTTTTTGCGTAAGTCTTCTGGCGAGGTAATCCCCATCCAGCACAGCAGCACAATCGCCACAGGCACTTCAAAGGAGATACCAAACGCCATAAACAGCGCCATCACGAAGCTCAAATAGCTGGCAATGTCGGTGGATACCTGCACCCCTTCAGGCGCGGTATTGGCAAGGAAACCAAACGCTAGCGGGAAGACCACGAAATAAGCGAACGCCATGCCGATATAAAACAGCAGAGAGCTGGAAACCAGCAGCGGCACCACCAGGCGACGTTCGTGCTTATAGAGTGCAGGAGCGATAAATGCCCACACCTGATAGAGAATCACCGGCGCTGACAGAATCAGCGACACCATAAAGGTCAGCTTGATTGGCGTAAAGAACGGCGAGGCCACATCGGTGGCGATCATCGTTGAACCTTGCGGCAACTGCTTGATCAATGGCGCGGATACCAGGTGATAGATGTCATTGGCGAAATAGACCAGACACAGAAATATCACGATCACCGCGATAATGCAGTTCAGCAGACGCTTACGCAGCTCAATCAGATGCGTGATAAGCGGTTGAGTATCTTCTACAGACATGTTTACGGTTTATCACTCGACGAAGGGGAATGTGCAGCGGTTTTCGGTTCAGCGTCCGCAGCAGGTTTTACCACCGGCTCTGGCGTGGTTTCTGGCTTCTGTTCCGGCGAACTGGCCTGCGTTTGTGCAGCGGCAGGCGTGACGCCTTCATGCGCAGCCTCATTGTCTTTCACCACCGGGTTATGAATGGTGTGCGCTTCATCGCTCGCCTTTTCAGGGTCATTCGCAACGTAGGAACGCTTCATCGACTCCGCGGCCTGGCGCAGTTCATCCATTGACGCTTTCAGTTCAGGCGTCAGGTTGGTGAGACTCGCCTTTTCAACCTTTTTCAGGCTGTCCTGAAACTCCTGGAGTTTTAACTCCTGGGTCAGTTCGTTCTGCACCGTTGTTGCCAGTGAACGCAACGCACGAATCCAGCCCGCTACCGTTTTTACCGCCACAGGCAGTCGTTGCGGCCCCAGAACGACGAGGCCGATGATGAACACCAATAGCAGTTCGCTAAAACCGATATCAAACACGGATTACACCTGCTCTTTATCGTGGCGCTTTGCGTCTTCTGTTTTAGCCTGTTCCTGATTCGCATCCGCCTGCTTATCGGCGATTGTTTTCGCAGTAAAATCAGCATCCTGACTGGTTTTATCCTGCTTTGGTTCATCATCGCTCATTGCTTTTTTAAAGCCTTTGATCGACGCACCAAGATCGGAACCGATGGAGCCGAGCTTTTTGGTGCCAAAAAGCAGTACAACGATGACGGCAATAATCAATAACTGCCAAATACTGATACCACCCATACATGTTCCTCTGTGGTAGATGATGATTAAACAAGGCCGCATTATACGTTACACGGCCCGCCTTGAGCGATGAAAAAATCAGCGTGTTTTGCACCAACCGACAAACCAGGCGATCAGACCGGCCGCCATTAACCAGCCGGGCATCAGCCCCCATTCCGGTCGGCTGACCAACAAGAATGTGCCGCTTAATACTAACGTCGCACCAATCCCCAATAAGTAACGAGATTGTCCCTGACGCACATGATTCGACTGTAACTCGCGCGCAATCTTATCAACACTATGCTGTAAATACTTGCCCTGGCGCAAACTGTCATAAACCAATTCAGGCAGTTCTGGCATTTTTTCGATCCAGAACGGCGCTTTTTCCTTAAATGCTCTCACCAGCGCGGGAATACCGACCTGATCTTTAATCCACGATTCAAGGAAAGGTTTTGCAGTTTTCCATAAATCGAGCTGCGGATAAAGCTGCCGTCCTACCCCTTCGATATAGAGCAAGGTTTTCTGAAGTAACACCAGTTGCGGCTGCACTTCCATATTGAAGCGACGCGCCGTATTAAACAGATTTAACAGCACATGTCCAAACGAAATTTCGGCCAGCGGTTTCTCAAAGATAGGTTCGCAAACGGTACGAATGGCAAATTCGAACTCTTCAACGTTGGTATCTGGCGGTACCCAGCCTGAATCGACATGCAGCTCTGCCACTTTGCGATAGTCGCGGTTAAAGAAGGCGATAAAGTTTTCCGCCAGATAACGTTTATCTTCCTTGTTTAGCGAGCCGACTATCCCGCAATCAATGCCGATATATTTCGGGTTTTCCGGGTGTTCATAGCTTACGAAGATGTTGCCTGGATGCATATCGGCATGGAAAAAGCTGTCACGGAAAACCTGGGTGAAGAACACCTGCACACCGCGTTCCGCCAACAATTTCATGTTAGTGCCGTTTTTCTCCAGCGCCGCAACATCAGAAACGGGAATGCCGTAAATGCGCTCCATCACCATCATCCCTTCGCTGCAATAGTCAGGGTAAACTTCCGGGATGTAGAGCATCGGGCTGTCTTCAAAATTGCGTCGTAACTGAATGGCGTTGGCAGATTCCCGCAGCAAATTCAGTTCATCAATCAAGGTCTTTTCGTACTCGCGCACCACTTCAGTTGGGCGCAGACGGCGGCCATCCGGCAGCAAACGCGGCACCCAGCGAGCCAGGCGGTAGATAAGTTTCAGATCCGCTTTAATCACCGGCAAAATGTCCGGACGGATGACTTTAATTACCACATCTTTGCCATTCGATTTCAATCGCGCGGTATGAACCTGGGCGATAGAGGCCGACGCCAGCGGCTCGATTTCAAAATCGTCAAACCACGCCTCCACCGGCAAGCCGCCCATTGCAGCTTCAATCTGCTGCTTTGCCAGTCTGCCATCAAACGGTGCGACTTTGTCCTGCAATAACGCCAGCTGATCGGCAATATGCGGTGGGAAAAGGTCGCGACGGGTAGACAACATCTGCCCGAACTTGATCCATACCGGACCCAATTCTTGCAGCGCCAGTCGTAGTCGCTCACCTAATGGTTTGTCTTTGTGCCGGTTCGGCATCCAGAATAATGAGTATCGCCATAACCGCAGCGGCAGGGTGATACGCATTTTAGGGATCAGTTCATCAAGTCCGTAGCTTAAAAAAGTGCGAATGATGAAATACAGGCGCCGTACTTCACCTGGCGTCATTAAACTGCCTCCAGTTTTTCCAGCCGTTTGGTTAACGCATCAACGGCACGTTCAACAGCGGCTGTCTCTTCCGCAAACCAGGCCACTTCAAGCGGACCAGGCGCCATACGCCACTCTTCGGTGATAGCTTCTGCCACGTAACGTTGCTGGCGTTTAATACCATGATGCAGGAATTTCGCACCGCCGCGCAGGGCTTTGCTGATTCCTTCAGCGGCGATATCACCGGTATAAGGGGCCAGCAGTTCCGCAGGGTCGAACTCTGCCAGATCTGCCAGCGCCACGAAATTCTGTACCACCTGAATATCGCCCTGCACTTCCAGCTCACCGCTACGAATTAGTGCGGCAAGCTGCTGGCGGTCACGAAGTTTCGGCAACACGCTGGCGTAGGCGATAACGGTGCAATCAGCATCGCCAGACCATTCGCCCAGCACATCGACCTGGCGTTCACTAAACACCAGAATTAGCGACGTCGAAAAGCCTTTTACCTCCACGCGCAATACTTTACCCAGCAGACGCGAGCGGGCTATTTTCAGCGCGGGTGAGCGATACAGGAAAGTGTTGAGCAGACTTTCAATTCCTGCCGTCACTAAAGGTTTAAAAGGCATAGTCGTACTCCTGTCAGAACTTATAACCACGATGCAGCGCCACAACGCCAGCCGTCAGGTTGTAATAATCGACACTTTCGAATCCGGCATCCTGCATCATGGCTTTCAGCGTATCCTGATCGGGATGCATACGGATGGATTCGGCCAGATAGCGGTAGCTGTCGGCATCGTTCGCCACCAGCGAGCCAATACGTGGCAGCACATGGAAGGAGTAAGCGTCATAGGCTTTGCTTAACGGTTCGATAATCGGCTTCGAGAACTCAAGCACCAGCAGGCGGCCGCCCGGTTTCAGCACGCGATACATTGAACGCAGTGCTTTATCTTTGTCGGTAACGTTACGCAGACCAAACGAAATGGTGATGCAATCAAAGGTGTTATCCGGGAACGGCAGCGCCTCTGCGTTCGCCTGAACATACTCAACGTTGCCAATCACACCGATATTACGCAACTTCTCGCGGCCCATTTTGAGCATGGATTCATTGATATCGGCGAGGACCACTTTGCCAGTCTCACCGACCAGGCGGGAGAATTTTGCCGTCAGGTCACCGGTGCCGCCAGCCAGATCCAGCACGGTCTGCCCACGGCGTACGCCGCTGCAATCGATCGTGAATCGCTTCCACAAACGATGAATACCAAATGACATCAAATCATTCATGACATCATATTTCGATGCCACGGAATGGAAAACGTGGGCGACCATATCCGCTTTTTGTTCTTTCGCGACGGTCTGAAAACCAAAGTGCGTCGTTTCTTGTGACTTATCCACCATCTCAATGCCTGCTCATCAAAAAATTGTTCCAGAAGTGTAACAGATTGGGCGTCGATGCCCTAGATTTCTACCCGGCTTAACTACCCCTAATGGGCTAGCGCGACTGCTGATTATATTCATCATCGCGTTGATAAGCTTCATCATTCGGCTGCCCCGGAACCGACCGCAGTCGATACTCTTCATCCTGGCTCACCGCCTGTTCAGCCAAGTCCGGATTAATCTCGCGTTTAATTTCTACCCCTAAACCGCGAAACGCTTCTGCCTGCGCCAGCACATTTCCGCGACCTGAAGAGAGTTTTTTCATCGCCTGGCGATAGTTATCCTGCGCTTTGTCCAGACTTTGACCAATCGCGGACATATCATCAATAAACAGACGCATCTTGTCGTACAGCTTGCTGGCACGATCGGCGATTTGCTGGGCGTTACGGCTTTGATGCTCATAACGCCACAGGTTGGCGATAGTACGCAACGCCACCAGTAGCGTGGTGGGGCTAACCAGCATGATGTTGTTCTTTAACGCTTCGGTGATCAGCTCCGGCTGGCGATCAAGCGCCAGTAAAAACGCTGGCTCAACGGGAATAAACATCAGCACGTAATCCAGCGTTCGTAGCCCCGGCAACTGTTGATAGTCTTTGCGCCCAAGCAAGCGGATGTGATTACGTACCGAAGCAATATGCTCCTGCAATGCGCTTTCACGTGTGTAGTCGTCTTCCGCGTTGAAGTAGCGTTCATAGGCGACCAACGTCATTTTGGCATCGATCACCACATCTTTCCCCTGCGGCAGCCGCACGATGACATCCGGCTGCATCCGCGAGCGAGCGTCATTTTCAATGCTTACCTGGGTTTCGTATTCATACCCTTCACGCAGTCCGGAAGCCTCCAGCACCCGCGTCAGTACCACTTCACCCCAGTTCCCCTGGGTTTTGTTATCGCCTTTCAGCGCGCGCGTCAGGTTGATCGCTTCCTGGGCCATTTGCGCGTTGAGTTGCTGTAGATTACGAATTTCGTGGGTCAGGGTATGGCGTTCTTGTGCTTCTTTACCAAAGCTGTCCTGTACCTGTCGGCGAAAACCATCCAGTTGTTCACGCAGCGGCGATAGCAGGTTGTTCAGACTCTGGCGATTTTGTTCATCTACACGGCGATTACTGTGCTCAAAAATACGGTTGGCGAGGTTTTCAAACTGCTCGCTCAAACGCTGCTCGC
This sequence comes from Escherichia sp. E4930, assembly GCF_005845405.1. NCBI lineage: Bacteria > Pseudomonadati > Pseudomonadota > Gammaproteobacteria > Enterobacterales > Enterobacteriaceae > Escherichia > Escherichia sp. E4930. Next base: position 9,878 of record NZ_VCDZ01000010.1, read on the forward strand.
TGTTAATCATCTGGCGAATTTTATCGTCAGCATGTTGCTGTGCAGCTTCCATCCGCGTGGTCACTTCGCGCAGATCGGCCTCCAGCGAGGTGTTAATACTTTGCAGACTACGCACTTCGTTATTGAGCAATTCACACTCTGCACGCCAGTGCTCACTTTGGGTAATTTGTTGTTTTGCCGCACTTAACTCCGCGACCATCTCTTCACGTTCAGCTAATTGCTCGGCTTTTTGCTGCGCATGTTGATAACTGGCAAACAGCCAACCGATGGCCACACTGACCAGCGCAATAATGGCATAAACAATGATTGAGAAATCCACAAAGCCTCCTGACGCAACAACTTACCCGCACAAAATAGAATTGTGCTGTACAAACGTCCAGTTTGAAAGGTATTTCCTGCGAGGCGCTACGCAAAACGATCGTTTATTTTGCTTATTTTATCCCACAATATGAGACTAAGTTTATATTGTGGGACGCATCACCTTTTCCCCACTTTATTCTGTGAAACACTCGGCAATATCATCAGGAGACACCTATGGCAGAAACCTCTTCAACCACCGCTGGCGCACAAACGTTATTACGCGGACTGACGGTTATTAATGCTGTTTATAACGGTTGCCATGACCTGAAAAGTATCGGCGAGTTCACCGGCACGACGCGGAGTACAACCCATCGTTTAGTCTCTGTTTTGGTGGAGCAACGCTATCTGCGCCATGTCCCAACTCAGGGCTACCAACTGGGCGCCAAACTGATCGAACTCGGTGCCAGAGCTCTGGAAAGCACTTCATTGTATGAAGTTGCACAGCCCGTTTTGCAGCGTCTGGCCCGTTACACCCTGGACACCGTGCATCTGGGTATCGTTGAAAGCAACGAAGTGCTGTATCTGGAGAAAATCAACGGTCAGCGCGGGCTGGAGATGCGCTCACGTCCTGGGCATCGCATGCCTCTGGCGATTACGGGAATCGGTAAGGCGTTGATCCTCAACCGAACAGAAGAAGAGTGGCGCACACTATTTTTGACTTGTGGTGATGAAACAAAACTGGGCGCATTTATACAAAACATGCGCCGTTATGCCGCCAGTGGTTTTGCTTTTGATCTGGAAGAGAACGAGCCCACTATCCGTTGCATTGCAGCACCGATTTACAACGCCCGGAATGAAATTGTGGCGGCCATTTCTGTCGCCAGTACCACCACGTATATGTCGCTGGCGCGCCTGGAAGAACTGGCACCTTACGTCAAATCCTGTGCAGAAGAGATCTCCGCTGAACTGGGCTGGGGTAAGCACGTCCGCAAAGATAATTAAACCATGATTAAAGGAAACGGCTAATGTCGGGAAATACCTCATTTATTGCCCTGGACTGGGGAACGTCATCGCTTCGGGCATGGCGTTTTGGTGACTCACCAGATCCACAAGAAAAACGTGAATTCCCCTGGGGGATCATGAAATTACCCTCCCAGGCAGCAACACGTGAGGACGCTTTCCACGATACATTTTTGCGTGTCTGTGGCGACTGGCTGGCACAAACCTCATGCCCGGTTCTGGCTTGCGGCATGCTCGGCAGTGCGCAAGGGTGGCAACCAGCAGCTTATTTACCTTGCCCGGTCACTCTCGATGGACTGGCGAAGCAACTGACGCCGGTTATCCACCAGCAGCAGACAATGCTGCACATCATTCCCGGCGTGATTAAAGAAGGTGAAATGCCCGAAGTGATGCGTGGCGAAGAGACACAAATCTTCGGTGCCATCGCAATGGAACCTGCCCTGCAAGACGCAATCCGTAAGGGTGTGCCGGTGCTGATTGGCTTACCTGGCACTCATGCGAAATGGGCGGTGGTTGAAAACAACACCATTACCGATTTCCGAACCTTTATGACGGGCGAGTTATTCGATGTTTTATCCCGCCATTCTATTCTTGGCGCCACCATGCGTTCGGGAGATGAACCTCACTGGGATGCCTTCGCCCAAGGACTGACAGCGGCACTGGAGCATCATCAGACCGGATTATTATCGACGCTGTTTTCGACCCGTTCGCGCTTGCTGACCGATAATCTTACGCCGTCCTCACAGGGCGATTATCTTTCCGGATTACTGATAGGCCATGAATTATGTGGTCTGGCATCCAGCTTGCTGCGTGATTTACCCGCCACAACGCCGATCGCCTTAATCGGTAGCGCCACCCTGAACAGCCGCTATTCACGGGCGTTCAGCCACGTTTTTCCCGACAGACAGCTTCACGCAATTCCTAATGCCACTGAACAGGGATTATGGCGAATCGCCCACGCTGCCGGGTTACTCTCCACCAACGCCAGGGAATGTACTCATGCCATTTAATACTCTTTTGCAAAAAACCGGGTTAGTCGCCATTTTACGCGGCGTGAAACCGGATGAGATTGTCGCCATCGGTGAAAAGCTGTACGCCGCCGGATTCCGCCTGATTGAGATTCCCATGAACTCGCCGGAGCCGTTGCAAAGTATCAGTCTACTGCGCGACGCCCTGCCTAAGGACTGCCTGGTCGGAGCCGGAACTGTGCTTTCAGTAGAGCAGGTGGTCGCGGTTAAAGAGGCTGGAGGCCAGATTATCGTGATGCCGCATTGCGATACTGCGGTGATCCGTCGCGCCCGTGCGCTGGGTATGTATTGTGCGCCTGGCGTCGCTACGCCCACCGAAGCTTTTGCTGCCATTGAACATGGCGCCAATGCCATCAAGCTGTTCCCGGCTGAACAAATTACGCCAGAAGTCACCAAAGCCTGGCGTGCGGTTATTCCGCAATCCGTTCCGATGTTACCGGTAGGCGGTATCACACCGGAAACAATGGCGCGTTATCTGAGCCACGGCGCAAACGGTTTTGGTCTCGGTTCTGCGCTATATCGCCCCGGCATGACGCCAGAGCAGGTCTATGAAAATGCAGTGCTGTTTATGAACGCATGGAACAATTTAAATAATAAATAACTGAACAGAGGATGCAGCCAACCTCGGGGATATCGCTCCCCGAAGTTGGGGAGCGTGAGACTGATGACAAACGCTAAATTGCCTGATCTCTGCAATATACTGGATATGCAGACTTTTGTAGGCCAGATAAGGCGTTCACGCCGCATCCGGCAAAGGCAGCGCAGCCCGATTTAGCGATAGCGCCGGATGCGATGCTGGCGCATCTTATCCGGTCTACAGGACGCTGCAATTTATTGAATTTACACGATATTGCAGGCCGAACAAGGCGTTTACGCCACATCCGGCATGAATAAATCGCACGTTATCAACAAGTTGTCATTTCAGCAGACGACGCGCCGCTTCCACCACGATTTTCACCGCATGGCTTTCAGTTTGTTTCATCGTCTCAGCATTTGGGATCTCTTGCTGGGTGCGGTTAACGATAACGCCCGCCACCATACCCGCACGCAGGCCCTGGCTTGCGCACATGGTTAGCAACGTTGCGGATTCCATTTCATAGTTCATCACGCCCATCGCCTGCCACTCTTCCATAGAACCTTTAAAGTGACGGACTACGCGACCAGAGTATGTGTCATAACGTTCCTGGCCCGGGTAAAAGGTGTCAGAAGAAGCAGTCACACCAATGTGGGTGGTCGCGCCAATGGATTTCGCGGCTTCTACCAGTGCAGTAGTACATTCGAAATCAGCGACAGCCGGGAACTCCAGCGGAGCAAAGTGCAGGCTCGCGCCATCCAGACGAACAGACGCCGTGGTAACCAATACATCACCAACATTAATATGCGGCTGAATAGCACCCGTCGTACCGATACGCAGGAAGGTGCGAATGCCCAGCTGTGCCAGCTCTTCAACAGCAATAGAAGTAGACGGACCGCCGATACCGGTAGAGCAGACAATAACAGGTTTACCATCCAGCTCTGCGCGCCAGGTGGTGAATTCGCGGTGAGATGCCAGCTTAACCGGCTTATCCATCAGCGCGGCGATCTTTTCCACACGATCCGGGTCGCCAGGGACGATGGCAAGCGTAGCCCCTTGTAAATCGTTTTTAGTGAGGCCGAGATGAAAAACATCAGACTTGGACATATACAACTCCTCTGTGAATCGGTTTAGTCAGAAGAAGCAAAAAGACACTTTACCGAAGGATTTAACATTTTTTCGTGACACCCATCACCATGACGCAAATGTGTTGCATGCATTTACCTGATAAAAGTGATTTAAATCACATAAATAACTCTTTACCGTGTGTTGTTGCATAAAAGATGAGCCGATTCAGGCAATGTGATTTGTTGCATGCTGACTATAGTTAACATTGCGCAAAATTTTTATAAGGGTACGGAGAATACCATGGCAACAACACAACAATCTGGATTTGCACCTGCTGCATCGCCCCTCGCCTCGACCATCGTTCAGACTCCGGAAGATGCGATTGTGGCAGGGTTCACCTCTATCCCTTCGCAAGGGGATAACATGCCTGCTTACCATGCTCGCCCAAAGCAGAGCGATGGCCCACTGCCAGTGGTCATTGTAGTGCAAGAAATTTTTGGCGTGCATGAACATATCCGCGATATTTGTCGCCGTCTGGCGCTGGAGGGGTATCTGGCTATCGCACCAGAACTCTATTTCCGCGAAGGCGATCCGAATGATTTCGCCGATATCCCAACGCTGCTAAGTGGTCTGGTGGCAAAAGTACCTGACTCACAGGTATTGGCCGATCTCGATCATGTCGCCAGTTGGGCGTCACGCAACGGTGGCGATGTCCATCGTTTAATGATCACCGGATTTTGCTGGGGCGGACGCATCGCCTGGCTGTATGCCGCGCATAATCCACAGTTAAAAGCCGCAGTGGCGTGGTACGGCAAACTGACGGGCGATAAGTCACTGAATTCACCGAAACAACCTGTTGATATCGCAACCGATCTTAACGCTCCGGTTCTCGGCTTATATGGCGGCCAGGATAACAGCATTCCGCAGGAGAGCGTGGAAACGATGCGCCAGGCGCTGCGGGCAGCAAACGCGAAAGCAGAGATTATCGTTTACCCGGATGCCGGGCATGCGTTCAACGCCGATTATCGTCCGAGCTATCATGCAGAATCTGCAAAAGACGGCTGGCAGCGTATGCTGGAATGGTTCAGGCAGTATGGTGGCAAGAAGTCGCTGTAATGAGAAAAGACCGGGTGGTATTACCACCCGGTTTGGATTTATCCCCGACGCAAATTCTGCGCCGCCTGTACCATGTTCGCCAGCGCGGCGCGGGTTTCTGGCCAGCCGCGCGTTTTCAGGCCGCAGTCCGGGTTGACCCACAGACGCTCTGCCGGAATGCGTTTTGCCGCTTTCTTCAGCAAGGCTTCAATCCATTCTACGCTCGGTACGTTTGGCGAGTGAATGTCATAGACGCCAGGGCCAATTTCATTCGGATAATCAAACTCTTCAAATGACTCCAGCAACTCCATGTCGGAACGCGAGGTTTCGATGGTGATGACGTCTGCATCCAGCGCCGCAATAGAATCCATGATGTCGTTGAATTCGCAGTAACACATGTGAGTGTGGATTTGTGTGTCATCTTTCGCCACGGCGGCGTTGATACGGAAAGCCTCCACGCCCCACTGGAGATAGGCATCCCAGTCGCTGCGACGCAACGGTAAACCTTCGCGCAGCGCCGGTTCATCAATCTGGATGATGCCAATTCCAGCGGCTTCCAGGTCCGCCACTTCATCACGCAGCGCCAGCGCAATTTGTTTGGCGATGGTTTCACGGCTGACATCTTCACGCGGGAACGACCAGCAGAGAATCGTCACCGGGCCAGTCAGCATCCCTTTCACCGGTTTGTCGGTCAGCGATTGTGCATACTTCGCCCACTCTACGGTGATCGGTGCCGGGCGGCTAACGTCACCAATAACAATCGGTGGCTTCACGCAGCGGGAACCGTAGCTCTGTACCCAACCGTTTTGCGTAAAGACAAAACCGTCGAGGTGCTCGCCAAAGTATTCCACCATGTCGTTACGCTCAGCCTCGCCATGGACCAGCACATCCAGTCCCAAACGTTCCTGCTCAACAATGGCCTGCTTGATATGTTCCGCAATGCCCGTGCGGTAGTTATTGGCGTCAAGATTGCCCTTTTTGAAATCCAGACGCAGGGTACGAATTTCCGTGGTTTGCGGGAAGGAACCAATCGTGGTGGTCGGCCACGCTGGCAGTTTAAAACGCGCACGCTGGGCTTCAGCACGCACTTCATAGACATTCGCACGCTGACTGTCCTGCGCGGTGATCGCCGCCAGACGCTTTTCTACCGCCGGATTATGGACGCGGGTAGAGTGACGACGCGCCTGAATCGGAGCGCTCCACTCTGCCAGAGCTGCCGTATCACCACTGTTCAACGCATCGCGCAGCAATGCCAGTTCATGACATTTTTGCAGGGCGAAGGCAAACCAGCTTTTCACTTCTGCATCAAGACGTGTTTCCACACTCAGGTCGATGGGGCTGTGCAGCAACGAGCAGGAAGATGCCACCCACAAATCACGTTTGCCGACAATGTCCTTAATTTGCGCATATTTCTCGGTAAGATCGGCGCGCCAGACGTTACGGCCATTGATAAGACCAGCAGACAGCAGCCAGTCAGAAGGCAAACGCTTGTGCAGTTCAACAACGTCATCTTTGCCATGCACGAGGTCAACATGCAGCCCCTGAACAGGCAGCGCAGTAATCGTGTTGAGGTTTGGCGTTACGCCTTCAAAATAGGTAGTCAGCAGCAGTTTCACCTGGCCCTGGAGCGCGTCGTAAGCGGGTTTGTATGCATCCAGCCACGCCTGCGGCAGTTCCAGTACCAGCGCGGGTTCGTCGATCTGTACCCACTCAATGCCGCGTTTTGCCAGTTCTGCCAGCACTTGCTGATAAACCGGCAGAATGTCGTTCAGCAGGCTCAGGCGGTCAAATTGCTCACCTTTCACTTTACCCAGCCACAGGTAGGTAATCGGCCCCAGCAGCACAGGTTTCACCTTGTGGCCCAGCGCCAGTGCCTCGTCCACTTCCTCCAGCAGTTGCGTCCAGGTCAGTTTGAACTGTTGGCCTTTAACGAACTCCGGCACCATGTAGTGATAGTTGGTGTTAAACCATTTGGTCATTTCCGCCGCTGCCGCAGGTTCGCCAGTCGGCGCACGTCCACGACCAATACGGAACAGGGTGTCGATATCTACCGAACCCTCTTTGTTCTGATGACGCGCCGGAACATTACCCAGCAGCAGACTGGTAGTCAGAACATGATCGTACCAGGCAAAATCGCCCACCGGCAGCAGGTCGATACCCGCTTGCTTTTGTTGATCCCAGTGACGAGCACGTAATTCACGCCCTACTGCCAGCAGTTCTTCACGCGTGGAGTTCCCCGCCCAATAACTTTCTTGCGCTTTTTTCAGCTCGCGACGCAGGCCAACGCGAGGAAAACCGAGGGTGTGATTAAGAATTGTCATTATATGCCCCTTGTGGAATTTTTAGTATTTAGACGTCCAGATGTTTACACATCCATATTTGCCAGTTACTGTATATTCCTCAAGCGCAAATTATTCATGCCGAAGTGAAGGACTTTCATGATCGAAGTAAAACACCTGAAAACGCTACAAGCGTTGCGGAACTGCGGCTCGCTCGCAGCCGCTGCGGCGACGTTGCATCAGACGCAATCCGCCCTGTCTCACCAGTTTAGCGATCTGGAACAACGTCTTGGCTTCCGGCTATTTGTGCGTAAAAGCCAGCCGCTTCGCTTTACACCGCAGGGAGAAATCCTGTTGCAACTGGCAAACCAGGTGCTGCCGCAAATCAGCCAGGCACTGCAAGCCTGTAATGAACCGCAGCAGACACGCCTGCGCATTGCCATTGAGTGCCATAGCTGTATTCAGTGGCTGACGCCCGCGTTAGAAAATTTCCATAAGAACTGGCCGCAGGTCGAGATGGACTTTAAATCGGGCGTGACGTTTGACCCGCAGCCCGCGTTGCAACAGGGCGAGCTGGATCTGGTGATGACGTCCGATATTCTGCCGCGCAGTGGACTGCATTATTCGCCGATGTTCGATTATGAAGTGCGTCTGGTGTTAGCACCTGACCATCCACTGGCGGCGAAAACGCGTATCACGCCGGAAGATCTCGCCAGCGAGACGCTATTGATTTATCCGGTGCAGCGTAGCCGACTGGATGTCTGGCGGCATTTTCTTCAGCCGGCAGGCGTCAGCCCGTCACTGAAAAGCGTCGATAACACCTTATTGCTGATTCAGATGGTTGCCGCGCGGATGGGCATTGCCGCCCTGCCGCATTGGGTAGTAGAGAGTTTTGAGCGCCAGGGTCTGGTGGTCACCAAAACCCTGGGCGAAGGCTTGTGGAGCCGACTGTACGCCGCCGTGCGCGATGGCGAGCAGCGTCAGCCGATTACGGAAGCGTTTATTCGCTCAGCGCGCAATCACGCCTGCGATCATCTGCCGTTTGTGAAGAGCGCGGAGCGACCCACTTACGATGCACCCACAGTGAGGCCAGGATCACCAGCGCGCCTGTAATAAACGTTGGCCAGTGCGGCTGTTGGTGCCAGATAGCCAGGTTTACCAGCAGCCCTGCCGGAACGTGCATATTATTCATAATGCCCAGCGTTCCGGCGTCTACTTGGGTTGCGCCGTAGTTCCACATAAAGTAGCCAATCCCGGAAGCCACCACGCCAAGAAACACCAGAATGCCCCATTGCAGCGAGGTTTGCGGCATTTTCTGCGCATTTCCCAGCAAGAACCATGCAATCACCGCCACCAGGAACGCGCCGAGATAGAACCACGCAAAGGCGTTATGCTGCGGCATCGGACGAGTTTCCATCAGGCGTTTATAGCCCACCATACCGATGGCAAAAGTGATGTTGGAGAGCTGCACCAGCAGCAGGCCGGTCCAGAAATGGTCAGTCACCTGATCGTAGCGAATAATCCCGGCACCAATCACCGCCAGCAAGGCGCTAAAGGCATAGCCCCAGCGCAGACGGCGCTTACTCATGATGTCATAAATCAGCGTGATGTAGAGCGGCGTCAGTACGGTGAACAACAGCAGTTCGGAGACCGTCAGGTAGAGATAAGCACGGAAACTCAGCATATACATCACGCCAAGCTGCATCGCGCCCACCAGCATATACAGGCCGACCGTTTTCAGGCTATTGCCACGGGTACGCAGAAACGGCAGAAAAACGAGTGCCGCCAGACCAACGCGCACCAGCACCGCAAAATAGCTATCGACGTGCCCCGCAAGGTACTCGCCATAAAAGCTAAAGGAGAAGGCCCACAGAATCGTGGTGATGATAAGTAGCGCCACAATGGAAAACTCTTTGATTAACGAGTATCCATTGTAGCGAAGTATCAGGTTGACAACTGACCAAATAAAGAACGATTACGATAAATAGAGTTTACGCAGATAATGCGGCACTGCGTCTTCGGCGTTAGTACCAATCACTTCCAGCTCTGGATGCAGATCTTTCAGGCGCTGATGCGCGCTGCCCATAATGCAGCCTTTACCCGCCATCGACAGCATTTCGGCATCGTTCATCCCGTCACCAAACGCAATACAATCTTGCAGGCTGTAGCCCAGTTTCTTCGCTACCGCTTCCAGGGCATGGCCTTTTGAAACGCCGCCAGCCATGACTTCCAGGCAGGTTAAGGTAGAGAAACTGACATTGACGCGATCGCCCCAGCGAGCGTTAATCGCTTGCTCCAGTGGCAGAAGTTTTTCATGGGAATCACTGGTGAAGAACACTTTGCTGACACCTTCTGGTTCCAGCAATCCCGGCTCATACAGCGCATAATTGAACACCGCTTCTTTGAAAAAGCGCATCTCTTCCGGGCGATGGCGATTCATAAACCATTCATCATCGCGATAAACGTTAGTAATGATCTCCGGGTTGTCGTTGACCACGCCAAACAGGTCACTGGCAATGTCGCGATCCAGGTTATGAGCAAAAATCAGGTTGCCATCGAGGTCGTGAACGCGCGCGCCATTGGAGGTAATCATGTAAGACTTAATCTCCAGATTATCGCGAATTTGCCCCACATCAACGTGGTGGCGACCAGTCGCAAACACAAAGTTGATGCCGCGCGCGGTGAGCAGCTTCAGAGTTTCTTTGGCGTAAGGGGATAACGTATGGTCGGGAGAAAGTAACGTGCCATCTAAATCAGACGCAACAACCTGGTACATAAGAAATTTAAACCTCTGTAGAGCGGTTTCCGCTGGGTGAGTTATGCCTGTTGAAAAAATCAACGATGGCGTGGAGCGCGACTGAGCGCATTGCGTCCTTTTCAAAAAGGATCTCGTGGTACGCACCTTTAATTACCAACGGTCGACCTCCTTCTACAGGGTGGCCCGCGGCGGCGCGAAGTTCACAAAAACGGTCGTGCATGCGGTTATCCACCACGCGCTCTTCTTCAGCCTGCAAGAGAAGCGTTGGCGTGGCGTCATCACCTGCTCCGGCTAACACCTGTTCTCCGGCCAGAATACTTTCACGTACCCAATGGTATGTCGGCCCGCCGACACGAATCGTTGGGTCATCAGCATAGAAGCGTAGATTGCGCCGATATCGCTGCCTGCTGTGGGTAAGCACGTTGATGGCAAACGGCAAGGCGCGCCAGCGCCCGGTGCCTATCGCATAGCCATCGCGAAAACGTGGGTGCGCTTCGGCCCAGTTTAGGATCTGCCGCGCCATAAATGACGGCATGCGAATCACAATGCCGAACATTGGCGCGGTCAGTGCAATGGCATCGCACACGCCAGGATGGCGTTGCAGGAACAGAGTGGAGATTGCGCCGCCCATCGAGTGGGCCAGTATATAGCGTTTACGCCACGGACCTGGCTGGACCTCTTGTTGCCAGAACGCCGCCAAATCATCAACATAATCATCAAAGCGATTAACATGGCCGAGATGTGGATCGGCTAACAGACGACCAGAACGCCCTTGCCCGCGATGGTCGATGATTAATACGTCAAACCCCAGGTGAAACAGGTCGTAGGCCAGTTCCGCATATTTTACATAGCTCTCAATGCGCCCTGGACAGATGACGACCACCCGGTCATGGTGCTGCGCGCGAAAACGGACAAAGCGCACCGGAATGTCATCCACACCAGTAAACTCTGCTTCATCACGCTGACGCCAGAAATCAGTCAGCGGTCCCATGGTAAAAGCAGCAAACGCTTTTTCTCTTGTTTCCCAGTCTTTTTGCTGCTGAAACATCGGGTAATCTGCCTCTTAAACCACGTAAAATCGTTTTTTTAAGCGTGCCTGACACAACGCTGCGACAGTAGCGTATTGTGGCACAAAAATAGACACACCGGGAGTTCATCATGACTTTAGAATGGTGGTTTGCCTACCTGCTGACATCGATCATTTTAAGCTTGTCGCCAGGCTCTGGCGCAATCAATACCATGACCACTTCCCTTAACCACGGTTATCGTGGCGCAGTGGCGTCTATTGCTGGTTTACAAACCGGGCTGGCGATTCATATTGTGCTGGTTGGCGTGGGATTGGGGACGCTGTTTTCCCGCTCAGTGATTGCGTTTGAAGTGTTGAAGTGGGCGGGAGCGGCTTACCTGATTTGGCTGGGGATCCAGCAGTGGCGCGCCGCTGGTGCAATTGACCTTAAATCGCTGACCCCGACCCAATCACGGCGTCATCTGTACCAACGGGCCGTGTTTGTGAATCTCACCAATCCTAAAAGTATTGTGTTTCTGGCAGCGCTATTTCCGCAATTCATCATGCCGCAGCAGCCGCAAGTTATGCAGTATATCGTGCTCGGCGTCACCACCATTGTGGTCGATATTATTGTGATGATCGGTTACGCCACGCTCGCCCAACGGATCGCGTTATGGATAAAAGGGCCGAAACAAATGAAGGCATTGAATAAGATTTTCGGCTCGCTGTTTATGCTGGTGGGAGCGCTGTTGGCATCGGCGAGACATGCTTGAAAAATAATGTCGGATGCGGCGTAAACGCCTTACCCGACTTACTCTGATGACGCGTCTGGCATCAACGCGAAATAATCAAATGAATGCCAAATCCAGCAAATAACGCCCCGGCAAAACCATCAATCCACTTCGCCAGACGTTGATAACCACGGCGCATTTGCGGCAGGGCAAACAGGCTGGCAACGACGGTAAACCATGCCAGCGTTTCGACAATAATCAGCGCGAAAATGCCCCAGCGTTCGGTGGTGCCGACGTTATCGCCGACAAACAGCGAGAACACCGAGCCAAAGTAGATAATCGCTTTCGGATTGGCGAGATTGGTCAGTAAGCCTTTCAGGAAACTGCGCCCGCTTTTTGCCAGTTCTACCTGTGGCGCAGGTGCAGAAACAACCTCTTTTTTCAGTGCGCTACGCAGCATCTGATAACCCATCCAGCAGAGATACAGGCCACCGCCTACCATAATCAGCGTATGCAGCCAGGCCATTTTTTCGATAATCAGATGCAGGCCAAGCAGCGCAATCCCAGCCCAAACCATTACGCCGCAGGTAATGCCCAGCACACCCATCATCGCTTCTTTACGGGAACGACTGACAGCGGTCTGAGAGACAAAAAAGAAATCGGGACCGGGGCTCATAAGCGCCACGATGTGCACCATGGCAACGGTGAGGAATAACATCAACATACAATTGACTCGCGGGGGAAACGTTTACGGAATGTTCATCCTGGCACTTTTTTATGCCGCTGACTACTCTTCGTCGTCGCCGTCAACATGCGCGCGGATAAGCGTCATAAACGGTTTACCAAAGCGTTCCAACTTGCGCATCCCAACGCCGTTAACACTCAACATTTCGCTGGCAGTGATTGGCATCTGTTCCGCCATCTCAATCAAGGTTGCGTCGTTAAACACCACGTACGGCGGGACATTGCTTTCATCGGCAATCGATTTACGCAGTTTGCGTAATTTAGCGAACAGTTTACGGTCATAGTTGCCGCCGAACGATTTCTGCATCGCTTTCGGTTTGAGCGCCACAATACGCGGCACGGCAAGTTGCAAAGAGGATTCGCCGCGCAGTACCGGGCGCGCGGCTTCCGTCAGCTGCAACGCGGAGTGCTGGGCAATATTTTGCGTCACCAGGCCGAGGTGAATCAGCTGGCGGATCACGCTCACCCAGTGCTCATGACTTTTATCACGGCCCATGCCATAGACTTTCAGTTTGTCATGACCATAGTCGCGGATACGCTGGTTATTGGCGCCGCGAATCACTTCCACCACATAGCCCATACCAAACCGCTGATTCACACGACCAATGGTGGAAAGGGCAATCTGTGCATCGGTTGAACCATCGTACTGTTTCGGCGGATCGAGGCAGATATCGCAGTTACCACATGGTTCCTGACGACCTTCGCCAAAATAGTTCAGCAACACCAGACGACGGCAAGTTTGCGCTTCGGCAAATGCGCCCATCGCATTGAGTTTATGGCGCTCGATATCCTGCAATTGCCCTTGCGGCTTCTCTTCCAGGCAACGGCGCAGCCACGCCATATCAGCCGGATCGTAAAACAGCATCGCTTCCGCGGGCAGGCCATCACGCCCGGCGCGACCGGTTTCCTGATAATAGGATTCGATATTGCGCGGGATATCAAAATGCACCACGAAGCGGACGTTCGGCTTGTTGATGCCCATGCCAAACGCCACCGTCGCCACCACAATTTGCAGGTCATCGCGCTGAAATTTTTCCTGCACATCGGCGCGGACATCGTTTTCCAGGCCTGCATGATACGCCGCCGCGCTAATTCCTTTACTTTGCAGACGCGCGGCTGTGTCTTCTACTTTCGCCCGGCTGTTGCAGTAGATAATGCCCGACTTTCCCCGCTGTTCCTGCACGTAACGCATCAACTGATCGAGCGGTTTGAACTTCTCCATCAGCATGTAGCGAATATTCGGACGGTCAAAACTGCTGATTTGAATTAGCGGATCGTTCAGCCCCAGCAGGCGCACAATATCCTGGCGCGTGGTGTCGTCGGCGGTGGCGGTTAGCGCCATAAACGGCAGCGTCGGAAAACGCTGACGCAGCTGACCGAGCGCGGCATATTCCGGGCGGAAATCGTGGCCCCATTGGGAGATACAATGCGCTTCATCGACGGCTAATAAGACAGGATTCCAGTGCGCCAGATGCTCAAGAAAGTTATCCAGCATCAGGCGTTCCGGGGCGATATAGAGCAGACGAATTTGCCCGGTACGACAGCCTGTCATCACTTCAAGTTGCTGCTCGCGGGTTTGCGTCGAGTTAAGGCACGCCGCCGCCACGCCGTTGGCTTGCAGTTGATCCACCTGATCTTTCATCAACGAAATCAGCGGTGAAACAACCACGGTAAGGCCGTTTAGCAATAAGGCAGGAATTTGATAGCAAAGGGATTTTCCGCCACCAGTGGGCATGACGACCAGGCAATCGCGACCGGAAAGTACGGTGTCGATAATCTCTTCCTGACCAGGGCGAAACTGTTGGTAGCCAAAGGTTTCTTGTAAAACCTGCTTAGCTCCGGACTCCAGATTCAACACTTCCGCCTGCGCCACATTCACCCCGATTGCCTGAAATAAAAACAGGCGCTATTTTCAGCGCCTGCGCGAGAAACTGCAATGCTTTTAGTCTCTGAGAGGGTAATCCTGGATGCTGGATTCCAGATTTGCCTTTCAATCAACTCACATCAGAACAGGTCGTTTAACATAACTCCCACACCGACGCGGGTCTGGTTAAAGTTATAGTCGATGAGCGATTCGCCATAGCCGCTGTAGACTTGGGTATAAAGACGCACATGTTTGGTGATCGGGTAGCTTAAGCCTAACTCCGCACCACCATAACCGGTGTTCCAGTTGTACTGCCCTTTCGCGCTCAGCACAGCATCACCGAGGTGATAACCAATTTTAAGCTGGTAGTAACCCATATATTTGGTGATGTCCGGGTTATCGTCCGTATTACCCACCACATACCACGGTTTCACTTCCACCAGCCAGTTGCCGTTCTCTGCCATCAGGCGGGTGTAGATACGGTTCCAGCTACGGGAAGTCGGGTCTGAACGTCCGTTTGAGTCGTGGTTGTAGCCCATTTCCACATCGCGCAACGTCCAGCCAGCAAAACTATAATCGGTGGCAAAACCGAGGAACAATTGCGGTTCGTAGTTAGTTTCACGAAACGGTGATGACTCATCGCTATTAGAAAGCTGCCACCAGGATTTCTGGGTGTAGGAAGCGCCCAGTACAGAGTTTGGCCCCAAAATCCCCCGCCACAGCGGAAACGCCAGGCTCAACTGGAACTTTACTTCATCCTTACGCGCGTTCTCTGCCCAGTCGTAACTGGCAATAGCTTCTTTATTGAGATCGCTGGTTTGGGTGTAGATGATGTAGTTGGTGTCGTAAGGATAAAGGGTGAAAGGATTGTCATGCTCCTGCAACATATTGCCGATAATGCTGCCACGTACTGCTGGCGCGTCATGCACATCTTTCACCGTTGCCTCTTGCGCATTTGCCACTATCGGCAGCATACACATCGGCAACAAGCAGCCCAGTAGAGTCCGCATCGATCGTGTTCTCCGTAACGAATTATTGATTAGATGAATATTTTTTCTGCGGGCTATTTTACATACTTAGCTCAATTGCCGTTAGTTATCCCTTCCTAAAGTAGAAACCAACAACAAAGAAGCATAAAATCAACATTTCATTAACCAATGAAGTGTAAGGATGATATGTCTGCCGTACTGACCGCCGAACAAGCCCTGAAATTAGTGGGTGAAATGTTTGTTTATCACATGCCATTTAACCGCGCATTGGGGATGGAGCTGGAGCGTTACGAAAAAGAATTTGCACAGCTGGCCTTTAAAAATCAGCCGATGATGGTTGGTAACTGGGCGCAAAGCATTTTGCACGGTGGGGTCATTGCGTCGGCGCTGGACGTCGCCGCGGGTCTGGTGTGTGTAGGTAGCACCTTAACCCGCCACGAAACCATCAGTGAGGATGAACTGCGCCAGCGGCTATCGCGGATGGGGACAATTGATCTTCGCGTCGATTATCTACGTCCAGGCAGAGGCGAGCGTTTTACAGCTACCAGTAGCCTGCTGCGTGGGGGTAATAAAGTCGCCGTCGCCCGCGTTGAACTGCATAATGAAGAACAGCTTTATATTGCCAGTGCTACCGCCACCTATATGGTAGGTTGAATACATAAAAGCAGGTAAACTGCTGAGACTTATGACAAACGCAAAATTGCCTGATGCGCTACGCTTATCAGGCCTACCAGAGAAATGCAATATATTGAATTTGCATAGTTTTGTAGGCTGAATATGGCGTTAACGCCGCATCCAGCATGAACAAAGCACACTTTGTCAGCAAACTGAGCAGGTCAACTGCTATCAACAACAAAAAATGAGTTTTCCAATGGATGCAAAACAAACGCGGCAGGGCGTATTACTCGCTCTTGCCGCTTATTTTATTTGGGGTATCGCCCCAGCGTACTTCAAGCTGATTTACTACGTGCCCGCCGATGAGATCCTGACGCATCGCGTGATCTGGTCGTTTTTCTTTATGGTGGTACTGATGAGCATCTGCCGCCAGTGGTCCTATTTAAAAACGCTGATTCAGACGCCACAGAAAATTTTTATGCTGGCAGTCTCTGCCGTGCTGATTGGCGGCAACTGGTTACTGTTTATCTGGGCGGTGAACAATCACCATATGCTGGAAGCCAGTCTTGGGTACTTTATTAATCCACTGGTGAATATAGTGCTGGGGATGATTTTCCTCGGCGAGCGATTCCGCCGGATGCAATGGCTGGCGGTGATTCTGGCGATATGTGGCGTGTTGGTCCAGCTGTGGACTTTTGGTTCGCTACCTATTATCGCGCTGGGGCTGGCGTTTAGTTTTGCCTTCTACGGCCTGGTACGCAAGAAAATTGCCGTTGAAGCGCAAACCGGCATGTTAATCGAAACCATGTGGTTGCTGCCCGTGGCGGCGATTTACCTGTTTGCTATTGCCGACAGCTCAACCAGCCATATGGGGCAAAATCCTATGTCGCTGAATTTACTGCTGATCGCCGCCGGTATTGTCACTACCGTACCGCTGTTGTGTTTTACCGCCGCAGCCACGCGCCTGCGTCTCTCAACGTTAGGCTTTTTCCAGTACATTGGCCCGACGCTGATGTTCCTGCTGGCTGTGACGTTTTATGGTGAAAAACCGGGTGCCGATAAGATGGTGACTTTCGCCTTTATTTGGGTGGCGCTGGCAATTTTTGTGATGGATGCGATTTATACGCAGCGTAGAACGTCCAAATAAAAAATAAATATATTCTGAAAAAATATGCCTGCTCTTGCATGCATGAGAGTGGGCATATTGCCATGCTGACAGGAGACTCACACAAGGATGTAAAATTTATGTTACGTATATTTATCCCAACATCTAACGGTAAGATTTCCAGACGCCGATATATATTTTCATTTATTTTAATAAATTTCATTTTTGCCTTTCTTATTATCTTTTTTAACGATGGGGAAGCAGGTTTTCTTGTTATAGTCTCTACCATCGCACTCCATTATCTCGTCATCAACATGAATTGCCAACGACTCCGTGATAGTGGTTTCATATATATAAAAACGTATGTTTTTGGTACATTGGCAGTATATATTATCTCTATCATCACAATGATAGCCGAAGATTTTGCCTGTTCAGGCAATGGTTCGATGATTTTTTTAATTTGCTACTTTTCCACTTTCAGTATGCTAATGCTTGCACCTACTGATTCATCAAAACAATAGTACGGAGTATTTATGAGTAAGGAATATATGAACGATGGTTCATTAAGTGAAAAATGGAAATATCGATTTAATTTTTATGATCAACATGGTTTTCCTGGATTCTGGGGGGCAACACCAGAATATAAAGCAGCATTTAAAGCATTAAAAGTAAGACAACGCTTAACTATTCAAATGAATTTCATTGCTTTCTTCTGTTCCTGGATATATTTATTTGTCCTGGGATTATGGAAAAAAGCAATTATAGTTCTATTACTTGGTATTCTATCTCTATTTGTTGGTGCACTAATTGGCGTTAACATTCTGGGAATTGCCGTAGCAGCCTATGTTGCTGTTAACACGAACAAATGGTTCTATGAGAAAGAAGTAAAAGGGTTAAATACCTGGAGTCTTTGAATAAGAGATGGCTTAGCCTGGCTAAGCCACCGCCTTCTTTTTACAACCAGTTCTTGCGCTTAAAGTACAGATACGGTGCCAGGCCCGCGAGGATCATAAAGATAATCGCTGCCGGGTAGCCGAAGCTCCACTTCAACTCTGGCATAAACTCAAAGTTCATCCCGTAGCTGGAAGCGACCAGCGTTGGCGGCAGGAACACGACGGATACCACCGAGAAGATCTTGATGATGCGGTTCTGCTCGATGTTGATAAAGCCCATCGCCGCCTGCATCAGGAAGTTCACCTTCTGGAACAAGGATTCGTTATGCGGCAGCAGGGACTCGATATCTCGCAGGATTTCACGCGCCTGCTCCAGTTGCCCACCCGGTAAGCGTGCTTTACGCACCAGGAAGTTGAGCGCGCGCTGGGTATCCATCAGACACAGGCGAACTTTCCAGCCGATATCCTCCAGTTCTGCCAATGTGGAGAGTGCCTCGTCGTACTCATCGCCCTGACGCCCTTCCATAATCACCCGGCTCAGTTGCTCCAGATCGCTGTAGATGTTTTCAATTTCATCCGCTAACTGTTCGATTTTGGTTTCGAACAGATCCAGCAGCAGCTCGTAAGCGTTACCGTCTACCATCGACTGGCTGCGGGCGCGCATACGATACAGACGGAATGCAGGCAGCTCGCGTTCACGCAGTGTAAACAGACGACCATCGCGGATGGTAAATGCTACAGTAGAGTTACCGGCGTGATCTTCCGCATCTTCAAAGAAGAAGAAGGAGTGAATATGCAGGCCGTCATCGTCTTCAAAGAAACGCGCCGATGCTTCGATGTCTTCCAGTTCCGGGCGGGTTGCCAGGCTCTGGCCAAGTTCAGATTGTACGCGCAGTCGCTCGTCGTCATCCGGTTCGACAAGATCAATCCATACTGCATTTACAAGGGGTTGTGACTCTTCGACTTCCAGCCGGGTCAGTCGGTTATTTTCCAGTTGAAATGCGCTCAGCATGACCGGGACTCCCAATGCTTAAAATATCGGACAGTTCGGTGGGCACACAGAAACAAATTGAGTTTCAGACCATTAAACAGCCTGACTCAGCGCGACGGGAAAATTGAGGTCGCTGACAACCGCTAAGGCTATCAGCAAAAGGGGATAGCCTTAGGAGTTGATCCTGGATGACAGGATAGTGAGCCAGTATCTACTGGGTGTGTCCAAGGCGAATGTCCTCTTAGAGTGATCGTGCGCGCATGTTACGCCAGCAAAATTTTGCCGTCAACACGCAACGGAACACCACAGAACAATAGTTGAACTTCGCGCTTTTTGGTACTCGTCAAGGTCATTAACAGGATAAAAAAATCCCACATCCAGGACCTATAATGGCGCATCGGCTACTCATTGGTAAAGGAATGATCACCTTGAATCTCAAACGGATTTTTCTCGCCCTCACCTTGCTTCCCTTGTTTGCTGTTGCTGCTGATGACTGCGCGCTCTCTGACCCAACGCTGACTGTGCAGGCGTATACCGTTAATCCTCAAACCGAACGGGTGAAAATGTACTGGCAAAAAGCCAATGGCGAAGCGTGGGGAACGTTACATGCACTGCTGGAGGATATTAATAGCCAGGGGCAAGTTCAGATGGTGATGAACGGCGGCATCTATGATGAAAGCTATGCGCCGCTCGGTTTGTACATCGAAAACGGTCAGCAGAAAGTGGCGTTAAATCTCGCCTCGGGGGAAGGTAATTTCTTTATCCGTCCTGGCGGCGTTTTTTATGTTGCGGGAAATAAAGTCGGCATCGTTCGTCTGGATGCCTTCAAAACCAGTAAAGAGATTCAGTTTGCGGTGCAGTCAGGGCCAATGTTGATGGAAAACAGTGTAATTAATCCGCGTATTCATCCCAACGTCGCCTCACGTAAAATTCGTAACGGTGTTGGGATTAATAAACATGGGAATGCCGTGTTTTTGTTGAGCCAGCAGGCGACAAATTTTTATGATTTTGCCTGTTATGCCAAAGCGAAACTGAACGTTGAGCAGCTGCTTTATCTTGATGGCACGATTTCACATATGTATATGAAAGGCGGGGCAATCCCGTGGCAACGCTATCCTTTTGTCACCATGATTTCCGTCGAGCGGAAAGGTTAAGCATTGTACACTCGAGGAGGCCAGACAAACTGGGGCTGGCTACACAGCTGGAAAATCATCAGATAAATGAAGGGAAACAAAAATGAAAAAAACGCTCGCAACGTTATTTTTATTAACGTGTCTGGGATCATCGTCCGCTTATGCGGATAACGCTTTGATTTTACAAACTGATTTTAGCCTGAAAGATGGGGCCGTCTCGGCGATGAAAGGCGTCGCTTTCGGCGTTGACCATAATCTTAAAATCTTTGATTTAACCCACGAAATTCCACCGTATAACATCTGGGAAGGTGCTTATCGCCTGTATCAGACTGCCAGTTACTGGCCGCAAGGTTCGGTGTTTGTCAGTGTGGTCGATCCGGGCGTAGGCACTGACCGTAAATCGGTAGTGCTGAAAACCAAAAACGGTCAATACTTCGTTTCACCGGATAACGGTACGCTCACTTTGGTGGCGGAATCGCTGGGTATTGAGAGCGTCCGGCAAATCGATGAAAAAACCAACCGCCTGAAAGGTTCCGAAAAGTCATATACCTTCCATGGTCGCGATGTATATGCCTACACAGGGGCGCGTCTGGCTTCCGGCGCGATTTCCTTTGAGCAGGTGGGGCCTGAGCTTCCGGCAAAAGTTGTCGAACTGCCTTATCAGAAAGCCAAAGCAACAAAAGGTGAAGTGAAGGGCAATATCCCGATTCTCGATATTCAGTACGGCAATGTCTGGAGCAATATCAGCGACGAGTTGTTGAATCAGGCGGGGATCAAACTCAACGATACGTTATGTGTGACCATTTCCGAAGGTTCCGAGAAAAAATACGAAGGGAAAATGCCGTATGTCGCCAGCTTCGGCGATGTGCCGGAAGGCCAGCCGATGGTCTATCTGAACAGCTTGTTGAATGTTTCCGTGGCGCTGAATATGGATAATTTTGCGCAGAAACATCAGGTTGCGTCTGGTGCTGACTGGAATATTGATGTGAAGAAGTGCGCTAAGTAAGGTGCTGATGCCGGATGCGGCGTAAACGCCTTATCCGGCCTGGCGGGTGCAATTCTCGTAGGCCGGATAAGGTGCGCAGCACCGCATCCGGCAACGTGATCGTAAATTACACCGTCTCCAGTCGGGCGTAAGCTGCCACCAGCCATTTGATTCCCTGGCCCTGGAATGCCACCTGCAACCGGCTATGCTCGTCGCTGCCTTCCATATTGACGATAGTGCCTTCACCAAACTTAGCGTGGCGCACGCGCTGGCCGAGTTTGTAGCCGCTGTCGTTCTCGACCATCGGCGTACCCATCCGCTGATGGCTAACCGGGCGGCTTACCGTGGCGCGCAGGCGCACCTCTTCCACACACTCTTCCGGCAGCTCGCCGATAAAGCGCGACGGGCGATGGTAAACCTCTTTGCCATACAGACGGCGAGTTTCCGCGTAGGTCAGCGTCAGTTTCTGCATCGCGCGGGTTACGCCAACGTAGGCCAGACGGCGTTCTTCTTCCAGACGCCCACCTTCATCCAGCGACATCTGGCTTGGGAACATGCCCTCTTCCATACCGACGATAAACACCTGCGGGAACTCCAGACCTTTCGCCGAGTGTAGCGTCATCAACTGCACCGCATCCTGCCAGGTATCCGCCTGCCCTTCACCTGCTTCCAGTGCCGCATGGGAGAGGAATGCCTGCAGCGGCATTAAATCTTCATCTTCTTCGTTGTAGCTGAACTGGCGCGTTGCCGTCACCAGTTCCTCTAAGTTTTCGATACGCGTCTGACCTTTTTCGCCCTTCTCCTGCTCGTACATGGTGCGCAGGCCGGAGTCTTTAATTACCCGGTCAGTCTGTACATGCAGCGGCATATCGGCAGTTTCCTGTGCTAAGGCGTCGATCAGTTCCATAAACCGCTGTAAGGCGCTGGCAGCACGTCCGGCGAGGGCTTTTTCCTGCAACAGTTCACGACACGCTTGCCAGAGTGTTAACTGGCGATCGCGCGATGTTTGACGCACCACGTCCAGCGTCCGGTCACCAATACCCCGCGTTGGCGTATTGACCACGCGCTCAAAGGCCGCGTCGTCGTTGCGGTTGGCAATCAGGCGCAGATACGAGAGCGCATCTTTGATTTCCTGGCGTTCGAAGAAGCGCATCCCGCCGTAAATACGGTACGGCATACTCGCCTGCAATAACGCCTCTTCCAGCACGCGCGACTGGGCGTTGCTGCGGTAGAGAATCGCGCACTCGGCAAGCGCCCCGCCGTTGTCCTGCCAGGTCTTGATGCGGTTAACCACAAAACGCGCTTCGTCGAGTTCGTTAAAAGCGCAATAGAGGGAAATCGGCTCACCGTCCGCGCCATCGGTCCACAATTTTTTACCCAAACGCCCGTTGTTGTTTTCAATCAGGGCGTTAGCGGCGCTCAGAATATTGCTGGTAGAGCGGTAGTTCTGCTCCAGACGGATAGTTTCAGCACCGGGGAAATCATTGAGGAAACGCTGAATATTCTCGACCTGCGCCCCGCGCCAGCCGTAGATTGACTGATCGTCATCGCCAACAATCATTACTTTGCCAGTGTCGCCCGCCAGCAGGCGGATCCACGCGTACTGAATGTTGTTGGTATCCTGGAATTCGTCCACCAGGATGTTGGTAAAACGTTCGCGGTAGTGTTGCAGGATATGCGGCTTGTTAAGCCACAGTTCGTGGGCGCGCAGCAGCAGCTCGGCGAAGTCCACCAGGCCCGCGCGGTCACACGCTTCCTGATACGCCTGATACACCTTCTGCCAGGTCTGCTCCACCGGGTTACCGTAGCTTTGAATATGATGCGGACGCAGGCCTTCATCTTTCTGGCTGTTGATGTACCACATTGCCTGGCGCGGCGGCCACTGCTTCTCGTCGAGGTTCATGGCTTTGATCAGACGCTTAAGCAGGCGCAGCTGGTCTTCACTGTCGAGGATCTGGAAATCCTGCGGCAGGTTGGCGTCCATATGGTGCGCACGCAGCAGGCGGTGCGCCAGTCCGTGGAAGGTACCGACCCACATGCCGCCCTGGCTGGTGCCCATCAGTTGCCCGATACGATGGCGCATCTCCGCCGCCGCTTTGTTGGTAAACGTCACCGCCATAATCGAGTATGGCGAGCAGTTTTCCACGCTCATCAGCCAGGCAATACGATGCACCAGTACGCGCGTCTTACCACTGCCCGCGCCCGCCAGCACCAGAAGGTTGCTGCGTGGCGCGGCCACCGCTTCGCGCTGTTTGTCATTAAGGCTATCGAGCAGGTAAGAAACGTCCATTGGCACCGCCGCGTAAAAATAGGTTGGGCGGAGAAGCGCAACGCCCTCCGCCAAAAAGCTGGGTATATATACAGATTTGCTGATTATATCAGCGAGGTCAGAGATGCCAACCGGGAAATTTCCAGATGCGGGAGTAAACGGCTATCCCAGGTTTGCATCAGATCGCCATTTTCCGGTCTGATCCAACAGGCCTGCATTCCGCTGCGAATTGCCCCGCCCACGTCAGTGGTGAGATCGTCCCCAACATGTAAGATCTCGCCGATCGGCACGTTGAGTTTTTCCGCCGCCAGGAAGTACATATCGCTGAACGGTTTCGAGCGCCCGTGCGGGCCAGCGCGCAGCACAAACTCAAAATAATCCCCCAAACCAAACAGCTCCGGCTGGGCGTTAC
This sequence comes from Escherichia sp. E4930, assembly GCF_005845405.1. Taxonomy (NCBI): domain Bacteria; kingdom Pseudomonadati; phylum Pseudomonadota; class Gammaproteobacteria; order Enterobacterales; family Enterobacteriaceae; genus Escherichia; species Escherichia sp. E4930. Next base: position 33,737 of record NZ_VCDZ01000010.1, read on the forward strand.
CGTTGGTGATCGCCACCAGCGGCCATTTCTTCGCCAGCTGTTTTAAGGTGTCGTGCGTTTGCTGCGGAACATCGATCCGGCTGCGCCATTTGGCAAAGTTGATCATTGCTGCGTGTGCGCCTGCACTGGCTTCTTCGGCACTCAGCCCGGCGTCGAGCATCGCTTGTTCAATCGAACGAAAACGCCAGCGCGTCACGTCGTGATAAATCTCGGGTTCCGCTTCCCGTACCGCCTGGCGCAGGCGTTGCAGATCTTCATTCTGGAAGCTGCGCAGCGCCGGATGATAATTTTGCACAAAGATAAGTGCTTCTTGCTCAGTACGTTGGATCACCGGACGGTTATCGTAAAGGGTATCATCCAGGTCAAAGGTGAGCGCCGAGATGCGCCCCAAAGGCCGGTAAAAACGCATTATTTCCCCCGTTTGGCGCGTGGATGCGCCGCATCGTACACCGAGGCAAGGTGTTGAAAATCAAGATGAGTATAGATTTGCGTGGTGGAGAGGTTGGCATGACCCAGCAGCTCCTGCACACCACGAAGATCGCCGCTCGACTCCAGCATATGCGTAGCGAACGAGTGACGTAATTTATGCGGGTGAACGTGATTATTCAGCCCTTGTTTTATGCCCCATTCGGCAAAGCGTTTCTGTACATTACGCGCGGAGATACGCTTGCCCAGTTTCGACAGGAAAAGCGCGTCGTCTTCGCTGCCAAACAGGTCGCGCAAATCAAGCCAGTGCTCAATCCACGCCACGGCGTTGCGACCAATCGGCAGGCGGCGCTCTTTGCTGCCTTTCCCCATCACCCACACTTCGCCGGACTCCAGGTCGAGGTGTTTGATATCCAGCCCCACCAGTTCGGAAAGACGCAGACCCGCGCCGTACATCACTTCCAGCATTGCCCGGTCGCGCACGGCGAGGGGATCGTTGATATCAATATCCAGCAGCCGATTCATATCGTCGACGTCGATATTCTTCGGCAGATGACGTGGCGCTTTCGGTGCCGAAACACCTTTCGCCGGGTTGGCTTTGAGCTCGTTCTGGCTGACCAGCCAGTCAAAAAAGCTACGTAGCGCAGAGAGGCGTAATGCGAGGCTTGCCGCGCCCAGCCCTTTACGGCGACTGCGTACAGCAAAATTGCGTACCATCGCTGCATCGCATTGTTGCCAGCTTTGCAGGCCGTTTTCGCTGGCAAAATTGATGATCGCCTCAAGCTGACGCTGGTAGTTAAGTAGGGTTATCGGGCTAAGCTGACGCTCCACGCTCAGATAACGTAGATAGCGTTCTACATCGGTATGTAAATTGGTCATACGCGTTCAATCCAACGCTCCAGAAGCTCCGGCAACATCAGCGCAATTTCATCAAGTAACTGCGTTCCCTGCCCTTGTTGATAGTGATTAGCATCGCGACTGGTGAACAGCACTACGCCTAAATCAGCATCGCTTCCCAGCATCGACATCGCCACCGATCCCACCGCTTTCGCTTCCGGTAGCACCACCAGCAGCTCCGGCCCGTTAAGCGGCCCCAGATAGTGCTGCTCCTGCCCCAGACGCTGAATACGCAGTGGTTCGAAAGCCTGACGGTTTAATGCCAGATGAGTATGGTTCGACGGCGCACCTAAGCGCCAGCGATCCGGAAACAGACGCACACTCGCGCCCGCCAGACCGAGATCGCGCGCCCAGCGGTGAAAACGCATCAGCATATCGTCGAGACTGCTGGCGGCGGTGAGACTGCGCTGCAGGTAGAGTAAGCGATAAAACAGGCCTTCGTTGGCGATAGCCTGTTCCATCAAGAGCGACATGTTCTCTTCCAGAACATGAATATGGTTACGCGCGCGAGCCATATGCCATTCGACCAACGAAACGGTACCGCGTACCGGATGTGGCACACGTATCGCTTCTACTGCGCGCGCATTGCGGATAAAAAACTCAGGATTTTTAATCAGATAATCGACAACCGCCCGGTCATCAAGCTCCGTGAGTGTTTCCTGTAGTTCTTCCCCTGGTTGCTTCATAGATGAATAAATCCGTCGTAAACATGTACTGCCGGACCCGTCATATATAACGGATGACCCGGACCTTTCCAGGCGATATCAAGACGACCACCAGGGAGTTCCACACGTACTTCTTCGGCCAGCAAACCTTGCTGAATCCCTACCGCAACCGCCGCACACGCGCCGCTGCCGCAGGCCTGGGTTTCTCCTGCCCCACGCTCATAAACGCGTAAACGAATATGCTCGCGCTTAACCACTTGCATAAAACCGATATTGGCGCGCTCCGGGAAACGTTCGTGGCTTTCCAGAACAGGCCCCAGTGTTTCTACCGCCGCAGTATCGACATCATCGACCTGAATCACGCAGTGCGGATTTCCCATCGACACCACGCCACATAAGATTGTCTGCTCGGCGGCGCGCATAATATAGGTCTTTTCCGCTTTGTTAGCGCGAAACGGCACAGCGGAAGGTTCGAAGTTGGGCTCGCCCATATTTACGCGGACCAGATCATCATCGGTGACGGTCAGAACCATCCGCCCGTTGGCGGTGCTGACGCGGATATCGCGCTTATTGGTCAGCCCTTTCAGACGCACAAAACGGGCAAAGCAGCGCGCGCCGTTGCCGCACTGCGCCACTTCACTGCCATCAGCATTAAAAATGCGATAGTGAAAATCCAGTTCAGGATCATACGGCGGCTCAACCACCAGCAACTGATCAAACCCTACTCCCAGGTGCCGATCCGCCAGGCGACGAATCAGTTCCGGTGAAAAAAAGACATTCTGCGTTACCGCGTCGACGACCATAAAATCGTTGCCAAGGCCATGCATTTTCGAGAACTGCATCATTTACTCCAATCACGCGGGTACAGAAACTGACTTTTAGTAATTCACCTGGGATGGACCATCGCCAGTGGCGCGGTCGTTTTTATCCGGCACCGTGGATTGCGTTTGCGTCTCAACCGGTTTGGTCGGCGGCGGTGCGTTTTTATCTGCAGGCGGGAAATAGAGCGGACCTTTCAGACCGCAGCCCGTCAGGCTGAAGAGAGTAAGTAATACAGTGAGTGCCTTAAACACGTTTTTCATTATGGATTGCCTGTAAAGTTCATCGCTTTCTGCTTTCTATCATCGCAGGAGAAGGCGTAAAAGCAAGCATTTAGCGACTCTTTATGAAGTCTGAAAAGTGAGGAATTGCTGCGAGTATAACGCTTACACGTGGGGATTTATGTTTTGCTGGTGGTTTCGTGATCGGCACCTCGCGCCAGGATGGCTTTATGCACTATCGCAATGTGGTTTGTTTGTTGGCTTGTTCGTTGTTTTTATCGTCGGCATGGGGATGTCGGCTTTCCGCGCCTGAACATAATATTTACCAGAAACAGGGAAAAGGCGTGGTATACCTGCGCCCTTATAAAGAAACAAATCTTTCTCTTCCTGACGTGAATTACAAAAGTTTGCGTCGGTTACCCAATTTATTAATAGACCCGACAACACTAGACGAATGGGATAAAGAACCGCCTCTGACTGATTTGACAATCGACTACCTCTATGAGGGCGCACAGGCCTGGTATCCTCATTATTCCTGGTATAGCGATGGTCGCAATATCCTCTACGCGGGTGAAGTTGTGCAAAACCCTCCCGGCACACCTCCCGTCGATGTCGCCTCGTTCAAGGCATGGGGTGATTTTGCCGCAGATAAACACAGTCTCTATTTTGAAGGCAAGCGCACCGATGACAATGGTGGGGGAAATAGCTTAGATATCAAAACGCTGCATCAGGTGGAATTCCGGCCTCCCTGGGATCCTGACTTACTGGGGCTGATATTACGTGACGCTAATTTCTTGTATATCAATGGGCATCGCCTCGCAGATCCCGATAGTTTCCATGTGCTGGCACAAAAGTCCTGGGATCAGCGAGGAACGTTTTCTACCGCGTTTAATCCCTGTGTGGCTATGCCATTTGGCCCCTGGGATACCCTTGCCCGAACATGGACCAAAATCCTGATCAACGGCGAACAGCTTGATGCCGACCCGGACACCTTTTCCGTCGTGCGCTGGATGCCCGGCTCACTCTTGACCTGGCGTGATAAAAACGGGCTGCAGCGTAAAGTCCTCGACAAGGAAAATCTGGCGTGGGATGAGGATTTAACAAAGCACTGTCTGGATTTTTCTCTGCTGGAAAAGAAAGTGTTCTGGCGTAAAGGGCCTGCTTGTAAACAGGAAGAGTTACCCGGACTCGATCCTGAACAGTTCCACCCCATCAGTGATGCTGTCGCCCAGTATCAGGACTCGCTTTATACCATCATCGAAACAGAGTCTGGTGACCGCAAGCTGGAGATCGTAAAACTCGATGATCCCAATCTTATTATCAACAAACGTTTCAACGCCGGGAAACACCACGGCTATTTACTTACGCGTGCCGAAGGGTGGCCATACCATTCCGGTTTACACGTGTTTGAATCTGACGGACCGCTGATCTTACTGGATAACCGCTCTCCGGATGAACGCGAAGCCCATCTTAATGACCATCCCTTTATGCGCAGATGGTATGCCCGCGATAACCGCTACGTTTACAGCTTTGATGGCGCGCAGCTCTGGCGATACCGCACCGCGGATCCGAAACAAGTTCGCTTAATCTGGAAGGAACAACATTCGGGATATGGCTATGGCGTAAATTACAAAACGGGATATCTGGACGGAAAAATTACCGATGACGGCGAATTTATTCCTGCCCCGCGCAATGAGGCGACAAAATGAAGGGTCAAATAATCACAGTTGCACTCATCCTGTTGGGGCACACATTTCTGACGCCTGCTGTACAGGCCATAGGGTTCGACTATTACAACGATCACGGTGTCATGTCTTACGGTAAAGGTAATTGGGTGGATAAGAAAATCATTGCCCAATTTCCGAAGATGAACAGGACCGATTTGCGCCTTGTGACAAATATATCCGGGGAGCGGGAGTTGGTGGAAGGCTATATACCTTCCGATGAAATAAGCATAGAAAATGAGGAATATCACTGGGTGACAGACGGCCGCGTTATTCTCTGGCGTGGCAAAATCGTTAGCAATCCACCGGGAACACCCACTGTCGATATTGCCAGCTTTCAGGCTATGGGCCGCTTCGCGGTCGATAAATATAGCCTCTATTTTGACGGACAGCGTACCGAAAGTAATAGCGGCGCGTCACGTGTTGATCTGGCGACACTAAAAGCTATCGAAGGTAACTCTACCACGCTGGTGGATAGTAAAAATCTCTACTTGTCCGGTAGACGTCAGGGGAGCAGCAGTGATGTTACTGTATTAGAAAAAAGATGGTGGGGTATTAATCCACGTCTTATGAGTGTAAACAGAAATTTGTATTCCAATGATCTGCTTATCCGCAGTGGGCAGAATATTTATTTAAATGGCGTTCGCCTTGCGGCGGATGCAGATTCATTTGAAATAATTCGCTGGATACCTCATTCACTGCTGGTTTTTCGCGACAATAAGGGTCTGCATCGTTATCCCTTTGGTCAATTATCTGGCAAAGCGATACCCGTAGATGATGACGTCTCTTTTGAAGTAGGGGAAAGTCGCGTTCGCTGGCGTAAACAGCTCACGCCCGACCGTCAGTGGAGCAAGTGGATAGACCTACCGGGTATTGAACCTGAACAATTTCATCTGATTACTGGCAATATTGCGCAGTATAAAGATCGGCTGTATGTAACAAAATTATCGGCATTTGGTGAAGACCAGCTTGAGATAATCCCGCTGGATACGCCAGACCTGGTCATTGAACGCTCATTTAATAGCGGTAAACAGCATGCTTATTTTATCCGCCCATTACGGTCAAAGAGTGTGCAAATTATTCCAGTTAACGGTCCGCTAACTAAAAACGATCGCTTCGCTTATGACGATCGCAATGTTTATACATGGACCGATACAGAGGTAAGGATTACGCCATCCCCCTGCCCGGCTAAAACACGCGTCAGAGAAGAGAATGTGCGTGAAATTCATAACAGAGACATTATTATTCCGGTGACGGATGAATCATGCCGGAACGCAGCCGCAGAGGTGCAAACTTTGAAGCCCTGACCCCATGCCGCTATACTGCCGCCATCACTTAAAAACAGGATACAACAATGAACGACAGTGAATTTCATCGCCTGGCTGACCAACTGTGGCTGACCATTGAAGAGCATCTGGACGACTGGGATGGCGACAGCGATATCGACTGCGAAATCAACGGTGGCGTGCTGACCATTACCTTTGAAAACGGCAGCAAAATCATTATTAATCGTCAGGAACCGCTGCACCAGGTGTGGCTGGCGACCAAACAGGGCGGCTACCATTTTGACCTGAAAGGCGATGAGTGGATTTGCGACCGTAGCGGTGAAACCTTCTGGGATTTGCTGGAGCAGGCGGCAACGCAGCAGGCGGGTGAAACCGTCAGTTTTCGCTAAGATTGCATGCCGGATAAGCCTCGCTTTCCGGCACGCTCATCACGAAAAATACTGCTGTAATAGCGGCGCATCGTGATCCTGGTTGGCAGGCGGCATGTTGCCAATAGATTTGGTGCGGAACGGAATCACCTGTTCGCGACCATCGACCTTCACAATCTGATAGAACTGCGGCAGGTTGAAGTTGATGAAGCTTGAGCCGTAGGTGAAGCGGTCGTGCGATGACGAGTAGAAGCGACTGACGTCACGCACCAGTTCCTCTTTGCTGCCTTCGCAGTGGTGATACACCTCAACCCGGTTGCTTTCGTCGAGAATGTAGATATTAAAGCCATTCTCGTCCTGCGTTTCTTCGAAGAAAAACTGGATGATCCCTTCGCTGGCAAAGCCGTCCACCACCGCCGGTAATTTGACGTGATTGGTTTCAACCTGCACTGACAGGCCGTGCAGTTTGTTATGCGAAATAGCGCCATAAAACTCGATGGCGTTCTCCAGTTTCTGTACCGATACATTCAGGCGTTCGAAGAACAAGCCCCAGGTTTGACCAGAAACGCGCAGCGCCTTGAAGCGCCCGGTTTCCTGGCGGGTGCTGGAAAGACGCAGTTCAATACACTCAGAAACCAGTTGCTGCACGCGAGTACGGATTAAGCCGCGCAGATGCTGGCTATAACAGAAGACTTCCACGCTATCTGGCGGTGCGGCGTCCTGATGCATTTTGCCGAGAATGGTTTTCAGGGCTTCGATCATCGATTGCTCGCCGTTGAAGTGCAGCGTACGCACTTCGTTCCAGGAGTTGCGGTACAGCAGGTCAACACTACCTACCAGGCAATTTTGATTCTCGCCAAAGCTGAAGACATCCAGCTTACGGAAATCAAAATGCACCACCTGATTGCGGAACGCAGCTGTCGGGTCATATTCCAGGTTAACGATAATCGCCAGATGGCGGATCTCACACGGGCTGTAGAGCGCCTTCGGTGTCGGTGCAGGTAAGCGCAGCGGGAAATGGTGCGACACGTCGGCGACCATCTCCTGCAACTTCGGCAAGTCGACAACGCCGTTGCCTTTAATGTACAAACGGGTGCGCGAGGTCAGCAAGCCGTTAAACCATGCCCACGCCACCAGTTTATTCAGGTAACGGTTATATTCCAGCGGCTGATGGCTGATGATCGACTCAATATTTGGCGCGCGGTTATACAGATACCAACCTGAACGGTTAGCACGGCCCGGCGGTACATAAATAAAGGTCAGATTCGGTTCCGAGAGATCAGGTGAAATCTGCGGGTTTACCAGCGTCACTTTACCCGGTAATGCTTCAAACGCGGCGTACAGTTTACGCGTCAGCACGCCGATATCCTGCGGGCTGGCGGAGACGCTAAGGTTATTGCGGCGCGCAAAGCGGATCAGATTACGGTAGCTCTGCATCATTGCGTCGAGCAGCTCGTTGTGCGCCTCACGCACCTGATCTATCTTCCAGTTAGCGCGGTTATCGAGCATTGCCAGACGAGCATCGTCCCATTCCCACTCTTTCACCAACTGGCTTAACACTTCACGACGCCAGCCTACGCAGGCGCGTTCACGGCTGAGTTTTTCGCACACTTTTAAATAGAAGCAGCGGCGTACTAAATCCAGACGGGTGAAATCTTCAATCGCCGTCAGGTACTCAGTAACACGCTCCAGCATCATGCAGTACGGATCGAGGCCAAACGACACAATTTCGCCGTCGTGCAAACGCTGTTTGATATCTTTCGCCAGCAGGCGTGGATTCGGATATTCCCAGGAATAGGCTTCCAGCAGCAGTGTCTTCAGCACCGCTTTGTACGGGGAATCGATACTTTTGTAGAGTTGCCAAAGGCTGGCACCAAAGTACTCTTCAGCGGAAAGCGAGCTTAAGCCGCCGAGATCCAGCCATTCATTTGGCGTCAGCACGCCCTGCGCGTAGAGCGTCATTACGTAGTCATCGTAATGCTCTTCTTCGTCGCAAGGCACCATATTCCACAGAATACGCTTACCGGCGAGACGCACGGCGGTACGGTAAAATTCATCAAGAAGCAGTATATGCTGGGTGGAGCCGCAATCTTCGCCCCCCAGACTGCCACTCTCGTTGTGGCGGAAACGGTTTTCATCAATCAGGAAGAAGCTAACTTCCACCCCCAGCGAGGCAGCCCAGCTTTCCAGCAGGCTACATTTACGTTGTAGTAACTGGCGCTCTTCGCTATCGAGCCAGGATTGATGACAGACCCAGATATCCAGGTCAGAGGAACAACTTTGCCCTACGGACGAAGTACTGCCCATGGTGTATACACCAGTAATCGGAAGCTCGCCTTTCGGCGGGTCCTGTACTGACATTCCACGATACAGTTCAAGTTCGTTCAGGTAGTGGCGTTGGGTTTCATCAGGCGTGTAAAGGCAAATGCCTTTGGGAACGTTACCATCAAGGTAACCCGGCATTAGCGGATGGTGATAGTGCAACAATGTCGGCAGCAGACTGTAAACCTGTTGGAATGCAGGCCCCATGGCAGCAAGCGCGCGATCCACGCGCAATTGATTTATGGCATCCAGTCTCTGTTTCAGAGTCTCAATATAGAGGTACAAGACGTATCGCCTGATTTGCTACCCGTCATGTCTGTGATTCCGGCAACATCAACGGAAACACGCGGCATTCGGGATATTTCGTATGTCAAAGGTAACTGTTACCACTTTCCGCGCCTGGTTTTTTTAGTTTCACGACGAAAAAATGGTCTAAAACGTGATCAATTTAACACCTTGCTGATTGACCGTAAAGAAAGATGCGCTACATACAAGTGTAGCACCGTTTATTCTCTGTAAATTCCTTATTACGACGGCTTGAAACGCCTGTCAGGATTCCATTTACGTTTTGCATTAACGTCAACGTTTCACCACAACACTGACATCGCTCCAGCAAGGATGTTAGGATGGACCACGGATGATAATGACGGTAACAAGCATGTTAGACAATGTTTTAAGAATTGCCACACGCCAAAGCCCACTTGCACTCTGGCAGGCACACTATGTCAAAGACAAGTTGATGGCGAGCCATCCGGGATTAGTCGTTGAACTAGTACCGATGGTGACGCGTGGCGATGTAATTCTTGATACGCCGCTGGCGAAAGTAGGCGGAAAAGGCTTATTTGTTAAAGAGCTGGAAGTCGCGCTTCTGGAAAACCGCGCCGATATCGCCGTACATTCGATGAAAGATGTGCCGGTTGAATTCCCGCAAGGTCTGGGGCTGGTCACCATTTGCGAACGCGAGGATCCGCGTGATGCCTTTGTGTCCAATAATTATGACAGTCTGGATGCGTTACCGGCTGGCAGTATCGTCGGGACTTCCAGCTTACGTCGCCAGTGCCAACTGGCGGAACGCCGCCCGGACCTGATTATCCGCTCTCTGCGTGGGAACGTTGGAACACGCCTTAGCAAGCTGGATAACGGCGAATACGATGCCATTATTCTTGCCGTGGCTGGATTAAAACGTTTAGGGCTGGAGTCCCGCATTCGCGCTGCGCTGCCCCCTGAAATTTCTCTTCCGGCAGTCGGACAAGGTGCCGTAGGTATTGAATGCCGCCTTGATGATACGCGTACCCGCGAGCTTCTTGCCGCGCTTAATCACCATGAAACCGCGCTACGCGTCACCGCTGAACGTGCGATGAATACCCGTCTGGAAGGGGGTTGTCAGGTGCCGATTGGCAGCTATGCCGAACTTGTCGACGGCAAAATCTGGTTGCGTGCGCTGGTCGGTGCGCCGGACGGTTCGCAGATTATTCGTGGTGAACGCCGCGGTGCGCCGCAGGATGCCGAGCAAATGGGGATTTCACTGGCGGAAGAGCTACTGAATAACGGCGCACGGGAGATTCTCGCTGAAGTCTATAACGGAGACGCGCCAGCATGAGTATCCTGGTCACCCGCCCATCTCCAGCTGGAGAAGAGTTAGTGAGCCGTCTGCGCACACTGGGGCAGGTGGCCTGGCATTTTCCGCTGATAGAGTTTTCCCCGGGTCGGCAATTGCCACAACTTGCCGACCAGCTATCAGCACTTGGTGAAGGCGATCTATTGTTTGCCCTTTCGCAACACGCCGTTGCTTTTGCCCAATCACAACTGCATCAGCAAGCCCTTAAATGGCCATCACTTGCTGGTTATTTCGCCATCGGCCGCACCACTGCGCTGGCGCTGCATACCGTGAGCGGACACCAGGTTCGTTATCCGCAGGATCGGGAAATCAGTGAAGTCTTGCTACAATTACCGGAATTACAAAGTATTGCGGGCAAACGTGCGCTGATATTACGTGGCAACGGCGGTCGTGAGCTGATTGGAGAAACTCTGACGGCACGCGGTGCTGAAGTCACTTTTTGTGAATGTTATCAACGGTGCGCCATTCATTATGACGGTGCAGAAGAGGCGATGCGTTGGCAATCCCGCGAGGTGACGACCGTCGTTGTTACCAGCGGTGAAATGTTGCATCAACTCTGGTCATTGATCCCACAATGGTATCGTGAGCACTGGTTACTACGCTGTCGGCTTTTGGTCGTCAGTGAGCGTTTGGCGAAACTCGCCCGGGAACTGGGCTGGAATGACATTAAGGTCGCCGATAACGCTGACAACGATGCGCTATTACGGGCATTACAATAACTCTCATAACAGGAAGCCATAATGACGGAACAAGAAAAAACCTCCGCCGTGGTTGAAGATACCAGGGAGGCCGTGGACACCACGCCACAACCTGTCGTTGCAGAAAAGAAGAGTAAGAACAGTACCGCTCTGATTCTCAGTGCGGTGGCTATCGCCATTGCTCTGGCAGCAGGCGTCGGTTTGTATGGCTGGGGTAAACAACAGGCCGTCAGTCAGAATGCCACCAGCGATGCCCTGGCGAGCCAACTCACGGCACTGCAAAAAGCCCAGGAAACCCAAAAAGCGGAGCTGGAAGGCATTATTAAGCAACAGGCTACGCAGTTAGAGCAGGCGAATCGACAGCAAGAAACGCTGGCCAAAAAGCTGGATGAAGTTCAACAAAAGGTCGCCACTATTTCAGGTAGTGACGCCAAAACCTGGCTTCTGGCACAGGCGGACTTTCTGGTAAAACTTGCCGGACGTAAACTCTGGAGCGATCAGGACGTCACCACCGCAGCAGCGTTACTGAAAAGCGCTGATGCCAGCCTGGCAGATATGAATGACCCCAGCCTGATTGCTGTTCGTCGGGCAATTACCGATGATATCGCCAGCCTTTCTGCGGTATCACAGGTGGATTATGACGGTATTATCCTCAAGTTGAATCAGCTCTCTAATCAAGTGGATAACCTGCGTCTGGCCGACAATGATAGCGACGGTTCGCCAATGGATTCCGATGGTGAAGAGCTTTCCAGCTCCATCAGCGAATGGCGCATCAATCTGCAAAAAAGCTGGCAGAATTTTATGGACAACTTCATTACGATTCGCCGTCGTGATGATACTGCCGTACCGCTGTTAGCGCCGAATCAGGATATCTATCTGCGCGAAAATATTCGTTCCCGTCTGCTGGTCGCCGCACAAGCTGTGCCGCGTCATCAGGAAGAGACGTATCGTCAGGCGCTGGAGAACGTCTCCACCTGGGTTCGTGCTTATTACGATACTGAAGATGCAACGACCAAAGCATTCCTCGACGAGGTGGACCAGTTAAGCCAGCAAAATATCTCGATGGATCTTCCGGAAACCCTGCAAAGCCAGGCGATGCTGGAAAAACTGATGCAGACTCGCGTGCGTAACCTACTGGCACAACCGGCAGCAGGGGCAACGGAAGCTAAACCTGCACCTGCACCTGCACCTGCACCTGCACCGCAAGCTGATGCCCCGGCAGCCGCGCCGCAAGGAGAATAACCATGCTAAAAGTGTTATTGCTCTTTGTGTTGCTGATTGCGGGGATCGTGGTCGGCCCGATGATTGCCGGTCATCAGGGTTACGTACTGATCCAGACCGACAACTACAATATCGAAACCAGCGTGACTGGCCTGGCGATCATTTTGATTCTGGCGATGGTCGTGCTGTTTGCCATTGAGTGGCTACTGCGGCGGATCTTCCGCACCGGCGCGCACACCCGGGGTTGGTTTATCGGACGTAAGCGTCGCCGCGCACGTAAGCAGACAGAACAAGCGCTGCTAAAACTGGCGGAAGGCGATTATCAGCAAGTTGAAAAGCTGATGTCAAAAAATGCCGATCACGCTGAACAGCCGGTGGTGAACTACCTGCTGGCTGCCGAAGCCGCACAGCAACGAGGGGATGAAGCGCGCGCCAATCAGCATCTGGAACGCGCAGCGGAACTGGCGGGTAACGACACCATTCCGGTGGAAATCGCCCGCGTTCGCCTGCAACTGGCACGTAATGAAAACCATGCGGCACGCCACGGCGTGGATAAGTTACTCGAAGTCACACCACGCCATCCGGAAGTGCTGCGTCTGGCGGAACAGGCTTATATCCGTACCGGCGCGTGGAGCTCATTACTGGACATCATCCCGTCAATGGCGAAAGCCCACGTTGGTGACGAAGAACATCGCGCAATGCTCGAACAACAGGCATGGATTGGCCTGATGAATCAGGCGCGGGCCGATGACGGCAGCGAAGGTTTACGTAACTGGTGGAAAAACCAAAGCCGGAAAACGCGTCATCAGGTGGCGTTGCAGGTGGCAATGGCGGAACATCTTATTGAGTGTGACGATCATGATACTGCCCAGCAAATTATCATCGACGGCCTGAAACGCCAGTATGATGATCGCCTACTGCTGCCGATCCCACGACTGAAAACCAACAATCCGGAACAGCTTGAAAAAGTGCTACGCCAGCAAATCAAAAACGTCGGCGATCGCCCGCTGTTGTGGAGCACATTGGGCCAGTCACTGATGAAGCACGGCGAATGGCAGGAAGCATCCCTCGCCTTCCGCGCGGCACTGAAACAACGCCCGGACGCCTACGATTACGCATGGCTTGCCGACGCGCTGGACAGACTGCACAAACCGGAAGAAGCCGCATCGATGCGCCGCGACGGTTTGATGTTGACGTTGCAGAACAACCCGCCGCAATAGTTCTTTCTAACCCGGAGGCAAGCACCTCCGGGGCCTTTCTGATACATAAAAAAACGCCTGCTCTTATTACGGAGCAGGCGTTAAAACAGGTCTGTATGACAACAAGTGGGTGCTTCACTCAACGTTGTGTCCATGGTGTCTGATGAGGCATAAGCGACATCTGTCAGTGGACGATAAGCACCGTAAACGGCTCTGCGTCATTCCTAAGTTTATGAGGCACTAAGGCGAACATAAGAGATGGAATGAGCATCTACCCAATTATTATGCCACACAGGCCCGGGAAATAACATCCTTTAATACTTGTTATGAGACAATTCTGCAATCCAGGTTTCTTTCGTTCGCAATAATTACCTGAGAAAATATCATCCAGAACCTTACTCTCTTTAATTATTAATACTGTGAATTGTTAAAAATATTCAATAAGAAATATATATATTAATTACACTTCTAATCAAAAATAGCATCAATAATCAACACGATACAATAAACCTGCGTTACATATCCCCCGCCCGAAGGGTAGGATTGAAAACGCTCTCCTGATCTTTCGATTCATCCTCATGGCAAATAAATAATATATTTTCATCATAATTATTTATAACCCCATTTTATCAGGGAGAGGGATCTCAATTATCAATGCTTAATTACGTCATCCATTTAATGACATGAAACCGGAGCATTTTGCATGGAAATTTCGTTTTCACCCAAACTACTGGTGGTCGCAGTCGCCACCGCTATTCCTTTGCTGGCCAGTGCTGCAGATACCCCGTCAACCGCTACCGCGCGCGAAGGCTATGCCGGGTATGATCACCCTAACCAGTACCTGGTTAAACCTGCACGATAATATGATGCCTGTGATGCAGCATCCGGCACAGAATAAAGAAACTCAGCAGAAGCTGGCGGAATTAGAGAAAAAGACCAGTAAGAAACCGAACGTGGTTGTTTTCTCACTGGATGACGTGGGCTGGATGGATGTCGGCTTTAATGGCGGTGGCGTGGCGGTAGGTAACCCAACGCCAGATATTGACGCCGTTGCCAGCCAGGGGCTGATTTTAACCTCTGCGTATTCTCAACCGAGTTCTTCCCCTACCCGCGCCACCATTCTCACCGGGCAATACTCCATCCACCACGGCATTCTAATGCCGCCGATGTACGGGCAACCAGGCGGACTGCAAGGGTTAACCACTCTGCCGCAATTGCTGCACGACCAAGGTTACGTCACTCAGGCCATCGTGAAATGGCACATGGGGGAAAACAAAGAGTCGCAGCCGCAGAACGTCGGCTTTGATGATTTCCGTGGCTTCAACTCAGTGTCCGATATGTATACTGAATGGCGCGATGTTCACGTCAACCCGGAAGTCGCCCTGAGTCCGGACCGTTCTGAATACATCAAGCAATTACCATTTAGCAAAGATGATGTTCATGCGGTGCGCGGCGGCGAACAACAGGCCATTGCCGACATTACGCCGAAATATATGGAAGACCTGGATCAGCGCTGGATGGAATATGGTGTTAAGTTCCTCGACAAGATGGCAAAGAGCGATAAGCCTTTCTTCCTCTATTATGGCACTCGCGGCTGCCACTTCGATAACTACCCGAACGCCAAATATGCGGGAAGTTCTCCGGCCCGTACCTCTTATGGTGATTGCATGGTAGAGATGAACGATGTGTTCGCTAATCTGTATAAAGCACTGGAGAAAAACGGTCAGCTGGATAATACGCTTATTGTCTTCACCTCCGATAACGGTCCGGAAGCCGAAGTGCCTCCGCACGGCCGCACACCGTTCCGTGGTGCGAAAGGATCTACCTGGGAAGGCGGCGTTCGCGTTCCGACTTTCGTGTACTGGAAAGGCATGATCCAACCGCGTAAATCTGACGGTATTGTTGATCTGGCAGATCTCTTCCCAACAGCACTGGATCTGGCGGGGCATCCTGGGGCGAAAGTGGCGAATTTAGTGCCGAAAACCACCTTTATCGATGGTGTAGACCAGACATCTTTCTTCCTGGGAACAAACGGCCAGTTTAACCGTAAGGCCGAGCACTACTTCCTCAACGGCAAACTCTCTGCTGTACGTATGGATGAGTTCAAATACCATGTGCTGATTCAGCAGCCATACGCTTATACCCAGAGCGGGTATCAGGGTGGGTTCACCGGCACAGTAATGCAAACGGCCGGATCGTCGGTGTTTAACCTGTACACCGATCTGCAGGAAAGCGACTCCATCGGCGTGCGCCATATTCCGATAGGTGTACCACTGCAAACCGAAATGCACGCGTATATGGAGATCCTGAAGAAATATCCACCACGCGCGCAGATTAAATCTGATTAAGCCGGCGATATCGCTACATCGGGCCACACTGACCTTGCCGGATGCGGCGTGAACGCCTTATCCGGCCTACAAGCCTTGCAAATTCAATAAATTGTAGCGTTCTGTAGGCCGGATAAGATGCGGTCAGCATCGCATCCGGCAATCAACCGCAGGCGGCCGCCGATTTCTACTTACTCACCACCAGCAAATGTGCCTGCATAATGTCGCTGGCCGGGCGACCGTGCGCCAAAAAATCAGCCATTGCTTTAAGATACGGCGGTAGATGGCGGAAATAACGCTGATATCCGGCACACAAATAATTCAGCCCTGGCTTGCCGCTGGCATCGAGCATAAAGCGGTGTTTCGGGCAGCCTCCCCAGCACGCTTTTAACACGTTACAGCTGCGACACTGCGTCGGTAACTGATTAAATTTATCTTCACCAAAAGTCTGCCGCTGCGGGGAATCGATCATTTCTGCGATAGTCTGCTGAAGCATATTCCCCAGCCGATATTGCGGATAAACATAGTGATCGCAGGCGTAAACGTCGCCGTTGTGCTCAACAATCACCGAGCGCCCACAGGTTGGCTGATGATGGCAAACCGCACCCGGCGCACCGACAAAATTGGCAAACGCCCATTCGATATTCATCACGAAAATCTTGCCGACGTCGTGTTTGATCCAGTGGTCGAATATCGCCACCAGAAACTCACCAAACTCATCGGGGCGCACCGACCATTCCGTCAGTTCGCCCTGAATATCGCCGGGCGCATGTAGTTTCAGTCCATCGCGGGCAGCTGTTTCATCAGCCAGACGCTCCACTACCGGAATAAACTGGATGAACTCCACGCCCGCATCACGCAGAAAATCATAGACCTGCAAAGGTTGTAACGCGCTGGTGCGGTTAACGCAGACCAGCACGTTATAGTCGACATGATGCTTTTGCAGCAGCGTCAGGACACGCATCACCAGCTTATGCGTTGGTCTGCCGCTTTTGGTCACGCGATATTGATTGTGGATCTCAGCCGGACCGTCCAACGACAGTCCGACAAGGAAATGATGCTCCGCGAGAAACGCGCACCATTCATCATCCAGCAGCACGCCGTTGGTCTGGAAGCTGTTACTTACCTGCCTGCCAGCACCGTATTTCGCCTGTAGCGTCACGGCACGGCGGTAAAACTCCAGCCCGAGTAACGTTGGTTCGCCGCCCTGCCAGGTAAAAGCCACTTCGTTTTGTGGTTCGCTGGCGGCAATATAGTGACGGATATACGCTTCCAGCGTGTCATCGTCCATATGCGTGACTGGCTTTTCGCGATAAAGGGATTGTTTTTCGAGATAAAAACAGTAGTCACAGTTCAGATTACAATCGGAACCGCTCGGTTTCGCCATCACGTGAAACGCACGCGTTGGAACCTGTTGCAGCATGGTCGCTCCTTGCCTGAAGTCATCCTTCAATACGTTAAGGGCGAAATCATACCGTGGGGCAATGAGTTATTACGGGCGTTTATTGCGAAGGGAGAGTGACGAAATGCACAGAAAACAAAAAACCCCGCCGAAGCGGGGTTCAAAATTGGTCGGCGAGAGAGGATTCGAACCTCCGACCCACTGGTCCCAAACCAGTTGCGCTACCAAGCTGCGCTACTCGCCGAAATACTGCTTTTTGAATTTTTAGTTCAATTCTTTAAAGTCGTGGTGCGAGGGGGGGGACTTGAACCCCCACGTCCGTAAGAACACTAACACCTGAAGCTAGCGCGTCTACCAATTCCGCCACCTTCGCATTGTCACAACTTCTAATAATGGGGTGGCTAATGGGATTCGAACCCACGACAACTGGAATCACAATCCAGGGCTCTACCAACTGAGCTATAGCCACCACTACAAATCTTGTTACGCGGTATTACTACCACCGCAGCTCAAGCGCCGGGACTAAATGGCGCGCCCGACAGGATTCGAACCTGAGACCTCTGCCTCCGGAGGGCAGCGCTCTATCCAGCTGAGCTACGGGCGCTTAGCGCCGTTGCGGGGGTGGATAATACGGACTTCCCACCCCTCTGTCTAGTCCCTTTTTAAATAAAATGCGCGTTTGGTTACGGTTTGCGCGCTTTGCTGATTATTTCTCCAGTTTATGCGCTTTACCGTGGCGATTAAGGCCAAAAACTTTATAAATCGCCGTCACCGCCAGCATGAAGATGATGCCGACAAACAGCGACATACGGGTATCTTCATTAAAGTACATACCGATCAAAACGCAAATCAGGAATGCCATTGTTACGTAGTTAGCCCACGGGAACAGGATTGAGCGGAACGGATGGCTGGCAATCGCCGCTTTGTGTGCACGACGAAAACGCAGCTGGCTTATCAAAATCACAAACCACGGCACCATGCCCGGAAGCACGCTGGCGCTGTAGACGTAGACAAACACGCGCTGTGGGTTAGGGATGATATAGTTCAGGCATGAGCCAATTAGCAGGATAGCAATGGATACCGCCACGCCTGCAACCGGCACACCGTGACGGGAAACTTTCGCCATCACCGCCGGTAACTGACGGTTTTTCGCCAGCGCGTAGAGCATACGTCCGCAACTGTACATGCCGCTGTTACAGCCAGAGAGCGCAGCCGTCAGCACCACAAAGTTGATAATGCCCGCCGCTGCGGTAATGCCGATTTTGGCGAAAGTCAGTACGAACGGGCTGCCGTTGCTGCCAATTTCATTCCACGGGAAGATGGTGACGATAACGAAAATCGCGCCTACGTAGAAAATCAGGATTCGCCATAGCACCTTGCCTACGGCACTGCGCAGCGTCACCTGCGGATTCTTCGCTTCACCGGCTGTAATGCCAATCAGCTCCACGCCCTGGTAGGACGCTACCACAATACACAGCGCGGTCAGGAACCCTTTCCAGCCACCCGCAAAAAAACCGCCATGCTCTGTGAGATTGCTAAAACCAATCGACTGCCCACCATTGCCAAAGCCAAAGAAAATCACGCCCAGGCCAATGACAATCATCACGATAATCGTGGTGACTTTGATCATCGCGAACCAGAACTCGATTTCACCGTACAACCGCACCGCTGCCAGATTCGCCAGTGCCACCAGCGCCACCGCGATCAATGCTGGTATCCACTGCGCCATCTCCGGGAACCAGAACTGGACATAAACGCCAATGGCGGTGATTTCTGAGATCCCCACCGCCATCCACATAAACCAGTAAGACCAGGCGGTGAGATAGCCAAAGAACGGGCTCATGTAACGATGCGCATAAACGGCGAACGAACCGGTAACCGGTTCGAGGAACAACATTTCGCCCATTGAGCGCATGATGAAAAAGACGAACAGCCCGGCGATGATATAGGCCAACAATACGGATGGTCCGGCCCATTTCAGGGTACTGGCGGCCCCCATAAACAGGCCGACGCCAATGGTGCCCCCCAGGGCGATGAGTTCGATATGTCGAGCTTCCAGCCCACGCTGTAGCTCTGGTTTGTTATCTGCCATAAATCCTCGTGTTGTGTTTGCATGCTTTCCGGTGTTACCGGTTATCGTTATGGGTACATCGAGTGTTGCGAATGTTTTCGTAATTCAGGAGAAATGGCAAATAAAGCATTAAAAATTTGAATGCTTTGTGTAATAAAAAGACAGGCAGGCGACGAAGTGACCACTCCGTCGCTTTACAGAGAGAGGAAAATCAGAGATCGCCGGTGTAATGCCAGCGTAAATAACGCAGCAAACGAAGCTGGCGCTTAATGCGACTCGGCTGCGAAAGCAGTCTATAAAGCCACTCCAGTCCCAGTTTTTGCCAGATTTTCGGCGCGCGTTTTACGTGACCGGTAAAGACATCGTACGTTCCACCAACGCCCATATACAGCGCATTAGGGTGCACCAGGCGGCAGTCGCGCATGAAGATCTCCTGCTTTGGTGACCCCATTGCGACAGTGACGATTTGCGCACCACTGGCGTGAATACGCTCAAACAGCGCCTGACGCTGCTCAGGCTTGAAATAACCGTCCTGGCTGCCAACGATATTCACATTCCACTGGTCGCGCAGTTTAGCTTCGGTCTGCGCCAGCACATCAGGTTTACCGCCCACAAGAAATACCGGCGTCCCTTCCTTGCCAGCGCGCGCCATTACTTCTTCCCAGAGATCGGCACCGGCAACGCGGGAAACCTGTGCCTGCGGGTACTTTTTACGCACCGACCGCACAACGCTAATGCCATCGGCATATTTAAATTCGGCAGCGTTAATTAACCCCCTGACCTCGACGTTATCTTCAATGGTCAGCATTTTTTCGGCATTAATGGCAACCAGCGTTCCCTGCTTAAGCTGCCCGTCAGCGAACAGATAATCGAGGGCATGCTGCATATCACGCCAACCGATCAACTGTAAGCCACGCAGCGTATAGGTCGGTGCCGTGGTGTTGTTATTCATTGTTATCCTTCAACCTGCGTCCGGAGCGATGATTTTATTCGTTTATGAACGAGTCCGGCGCTATCAAAAAGCCAGTACAGCAGTTTTGCAATCATCAGGCTTGCGCCGAAGACCACGATAAAAAAGACGACACGCGAGACAAACGAATCCAACCCTTCGCGCGCCAGCACGATCATATTGAAGATCGCCCCGAAGCAGAAACTGTGGAGAATCGCAGCCTTATAGCGATTAGTTTCGCGGTTGCCCAGCTCATACAACCAGTCGAACCACTTGATGATCAGACCAACCACAATCGCCCCGAGCGGGATGAACAACGCACCGCCCATAACAACCAGTGAGCCTATAAGCGTAGGCGAGATCGCCAGCCCGGAGTGGTTATTCAGCACTTCCCAGGTAAAGTAGTTGGCGGAGTTCAGCACCATACTCGGACGCCCCGGCCACAGCCAGGAAGGGATAAAGACATAGAAATCGCGGACAATTGGAGCCAGGCCCTGGAAGTCAATGTTGTCGTAGTTCTGCAAAAGCAGCGCCAGATTCTCCCACGGCGAGAAAGTGTCGCGGGTGAGATAGAGAAACGTATAGAACGCCTCATCGCCGCTGACGCTCATTCCATAGCGTTTTAGCGCCAGCCAGAACATGCCAACAATCCCCAGCACGCCCGCCGCCGCCAGCATCCACAACGATATCCAGCCGCGAATAATGCCGATAAACAGGAAGATAGCAAACGCGATAATGATATTGGCGCGAGTGCCGCCGACAATCATGTAAGTCAGCAAACCGAAGGCAACCGTGCTGACGAGGAAAAACAACCACGCTTTGCTGTCCTGGCGCAGAAAGTAGACCACTAACATTGCCGGGATGAAAAAGTAAAAGAAACGCTTTAACGCCACGCCAGAGACTTCGCTGGAGAAGATCTGGCTGTAGGAGTTAAGCCGGAACAGCAAAAAACCGTTATGCATGAAAAAGATGCCAACGCTCACCAGCGCGATGCCCATCAGAATCACCCACGTGAGATTGGTTTCTACGCGGTTCATGGTAAACACTGGACGGCGCGGTGCATCGGCAACGCGTTTGCGTAAGCGTGTTTTGTAAGTGACGTAGTAAACTGCGTAAAATCCCCCCGCAGAAAGTAACGCCTGCAACAAGATCTCTGGCGGCACCACGGCAACATCAAAGCGAAACACCAACAAGCTGGTCAGCGGGAAGCCGAAGAAAAAGGTCAGCAAAAACAGCAATGAAAAGAAGACATTGAAGTTAAAGCGCACGCGGCGAAACTCAAACCATGTCAGCGTGGCGATAAACAGCGTGCAGAGCAGCCAGACAACAAAAAGACCGCTGAATTGCAGCAGGCTCATGCGACCTCCCCGGTGGCAATAGCCAGCGCCCGCTGCCAGCCTTGCAGATAGTTCGGGCTAAAGAAGGCAATGTTGTTTTTATCCACCGACGCCAACTGGCGCTGCGCTTCACGCACAATATCTTCATTGAGATCGTCAGTGGTAAACAGCACCGGCAAATGTTGCTCTGTCATATCCTGCCAGAACGGATTTTCCCGGTTAAGCACACAAGGAATGCCCGCCTGAATCAGTAAGCACAGCGTACCAATGCCCTGCTGGCGAGCAAAAATAAAGTAGCCGAGATCGCACTGGCGAAGTAGCGCCAGATAGGCGTCAAATTCCAGTTTTTCGCTCAGAACTTGCAGATTTTCTTCGCTGAATAACTCGAGCCCCGCCTGATGAACTTCGTCGATGTACGCTTCGTTATTAGGCGGATAGCCCATCGGTACAACCACTTTTACCGTATCGCCAAACTGCTGATGAACAGCGCGCAAGGCGGTGATATGCTCATTGCTGCGATCGCCGGAGTTCCCTACCAAAATGGTCATTTTCCCTTCACGTTGCCGATCGTTCGCCATTGTATTGAGAGAAGGGTCCATCCGGGTTGGGAAGTAAATCAGTTCGCCCCGCACCTTTGGATGCGTTTTGGCAAAAAAGCTCAAGTCTCCCCGAGTGGCAAACACACAGCCCACTCGCTTTTGTGCCAGTCGGCGCAGCGGATAAAAAAGTTTATATCTCAAGCCACTGGAAAGCTCATACAGATCTGCCCCCCAGATATGCCAGTAAAACTGGCTGGGCTTGATTCCGCCACTAAGCAGCGCCAGCCACAGCTTTGGATTGAACTGACCGTGGAAGAAAAACCGCTGCTGACGGTTAGCTTTCGCTTTTGCGATAACGGCTTCTGCCAATGACCTTTTCCCCGCAAAAAAGCGGATAGTGAGCGCCGGACAACTATCACTTAAGCCGTCGTCCTTGCCAGCAACCATAAACTCGCGCGCGTGCTCGCTCGTCGCGGCCAGCGCGTCATTGAAAAACCGCAGAACGGTTTGGTTATGGTGAGGGATATCCGATCCCAGTACGTGAATCAGTACAGTCATGCCCGCCTACGCCAGAGTAAAAACACGCCACAACAAAGAGAAAAATAGACGATATAAGTTGCCATGTAGGCCTGCGCCGCGCCCAGGGCGCCATGCGCGGGGATCAACCAGTGGGCAAATACCATCAATAAAGTGAACTGGCTGACTTCCGCCAGAATATAAAACCGCAGCGACGCTTTGGCGATCACCAGATAACCAAAGACATAGGCGCCTACTTTTAACACATCGCCGACCAACTGCCAGGCAAAGAGATCCCGCATGGCGGTAAATTTATTCGACAACAGCAGCCAGATGGCAAAATCACGCAGTAGCCAGACGGTGAAACTCGCTGCCGCCACAGCCGGTAAAACAAATTTCAGCGACTTCACCACTTCCCGAGTGATATCGCGTTTTTCCGTTAGCCGCGACAACGTGGGCAGTAAATATACACTGAACGATGCGGTAATAAATTGCAGGTAGGCGTCGGAAATACTGCTCACCCCTTGCCAGATCCCCACTTCATCCCAGCTATACTGCGCCGCCAGCAGTTTACGCATCATGATGTACGCAACGGGCAAGGTCACCGACGTAATCAACGCCATGAGCGTAAATTTGCTCAACTGCCCTGCCAGACCGTTATCCCAGCTGGGTTTTAGATAGCTTAACGGGACAGCACCACGCTTAATTAACATGACAGCGGCAGGCATTACCACCAGCGCGGGAATCAGCGCCAGACCAAGCAACGCGCCTTCATAACCGCCAAAACGGTAACTGACATAATAAGCAATAACGCCAATCAGGCTGCCGACAATCAGCGATAACGCATTACCCGCGGCATCGCGAAAGCCTTTCATTAGCGCCAGCAACAGGTTGCCCCAGGCGATCCCCATTTGCACCAGCGCCACTAAACGCACCAGCCCCTGATAGTCGGTATTACCAAACAATCCCTGGCTGATTGGCGCAGCCGCCAGCACAAAGACCAGCGCCATCAGGGTGGAGAAGCCAAGCACCATCGCTGATGAAGTGCCGACCACACGGCGCAGCTGCTGCGGATTATCATGGTACTGGGCAACGTATTTGGTTACACCATTAAAGATACCCGCCCCGGCAAGCACGCCGAGCACGGTAATCAACTGGCGGAAATTTGCCGCCAGCCCTAGTCCTGCCGGACCAAATGACACCGCCAGTAATTTACCAACCAGTAACCCAGCGCCAATCTTGACCAGTGTACTGGCCGCCGTCCACAAGGACGCTTTTGCCAGTGACATATCAGGAGAAGTAGTTCAACAAGGTCGCAATTACCGTGCGCTGATTGACGGACGACAGGTTATAGAACAACGGCAGGCGCAGCAGGCGCTCGCTCTCTTTGGTGGTGTAGCGATCTTCACCGTGAAACTCACCAAAGCGTTCACCCGCAGGGCTTGCGTGCAGCGGAATGTAATGGAACACCGCCATGATTTCCGCTTCCTTCAGGAAGCTAATCAACGCGCTCCGGTCATCAATATCCCGCAGCTTGATGTAGAACATATGCGCGTTCTGCACGCAGTCATCCGGAATCGACGGCAGCTCGATACGCCCGGCTTTCGCCAGAGGTGCTAACGCATCGTAGTAGTTTTGCCACAGCGCCAGACGTTGCTGGTTGATACGTTCGGCTGCTTCCAGTTGCGCCCACAGATACGCAGCTTGCAGATCGGACATCAAATAGCTGGAGCCGATATCGCGCCAGGTATATTTATCAACCTGACCACGGAAGAACTGGCTGCGGTTAGTCCCTTTTTCGCGAATGATCTCGGCACGTTCAATCAACGCTTTATCGTTAATCAGCGTCGCCCCGCCTTCACCACCCGCCGTGTAATTTTTGGTTTCATGGAAGCTAAAGCAGCCAATATGGCCAATGGTTCCCAGCGCACGCCCTTTGTAAGTGGACATCACGCCCTGAGCGGCATCTTCCACCACAAACAGGTTATGCTTTTTCGCCAACGCCATAATGGTGTCCATTTCACAGGCCACGCCCGCGTAATGGACTGGAACGATAACGCGTGTTTTGTCGGTGATCGCCGCTTCAATCAGCGTTTCGTCGATGTTCATGGTGTCCGGGCGAACATCAACAAAGACGATTTTCGCACCACGTAGCACAAAGGCATTGGCGGTGGAGACAAAGGTGTAGCTCGGCATGATCACTTCATCGCCAGGCTGGATATCGAGCAGCAGCGCCGCCATCTCCAGCGAAGCGGTGCAGGACGGCGTCAGTAACACTTTGGCGCTGCCAAAACGTTGCTCCAGCCACTGCTGGCAGCGACGGGTAAAACCGCCATCACCACACAGTTTGCCGCTACCCATTGCCGACTGCATATAGTCGAGTTCGGTTCCCACCACCGGCGGTGCGTTAAATGGAATCATGTGATCACCTGTATAACCAGTACGCGGTGCTTTCTATATTCGCACCACTTTGTATGTATCGTTTAAGCGCGGCGGTATTGCCCATCTGGGTCGCCACCCGCAATGTTATTTTACCGCGAGCATACGCCCAGTTTAGCGCTGCTTGCATCAGGTGTGCACCTGCTCCGCGTCCTGCCAGTAAACCAATGCGCGCGTCAGTGGAATTCAACTCTCGCAGAGAAACATAGCCGCGAATCTCGCCGGAAGCCGCGCGTAAAACCAGGCATTGATGATCAAAGGTGCCGCGCACGGCATTTTCAATCCACTGCGCATAAAAGCGACCGCTGGCGTCAGGCGCATACCACGGCGCACGAAAACGGCTTTGCGCGAATGCTTCACGGGCTAACTGGCGTAGTACTGGAATATCTGATTCTTGAGCCACTTCCGCATGGCTTTCACTGACGTTGATCACGGGGAGAGCCAAATCCACTTCCCCTTCTACCAGTGAGAATCCCAGCTGTTGCAGAGCATCCAGTTCATCGGTATTGGATGCGGCAATTTTGGCCTGCACCCGTGACCACGGCACCAAAACGTCTGGTGTCAGGAGCGGTGCATCAGGACTAATGCGCACGATGGCGCTGTTAACGCCAAAGAAGGCGTTTTCCCAGGTTAGTGGTTCAATACTGGCGCGGACGGGCATTCTAATCTCCCTCAACACAGTCTTTTACTGTAATCAGTATCAGCGCCAGACTCCTTTGGTATCCACCACATACAGCTGCTGTACATCATCGCCGCTAATGGCTTTAAACTGGCTGTGATCTACCAGCATCACCAGCACATCTGCCGTCGCCAGCGCCTCGTCAAGCTGCGCCAGCATGCAAAGCCCAGTCAGTTTTTTCGGCAACTGGTGAATGTTAGGCTCAACAACCAGCGTTTCGCCGCTGTGCCACTGGGCGATCAGTTCAGCGATTTCCATCGCCGGGCTTTCGCGCAGATCATCAATATTCGGTTTAAACGCCAGACCAAAGCAGGCAATTTTCAGCTCGCTGGCGCGTTTATCAGTGGCAGCCAGACAATCAGCGACTGCCGCTTTCACCTGATCGATAACCCAGAAAGGCTTGTGATCGTTCACTTCGCGCGCGGTACGGATAAGCTGCGCCTGCTGCGGGTTCTGTGCCACGATAAACCACGGATCAACAGCGATACAGTGACCGCCCACGCCCGGACCAGGCTGGAGAATATTGACTCGTGGATGGCGATTCGCCAGACGAATCAGTTCCCAGACGTTAATTCCTTGCTCGGCACAAATCAGCGACAGTTCGTTAGCAAAAGCAATATTCACGTCGCGGAAGCTGTTTTCTGTGAGCTTACACATTTCCGCCGTCCGCGAGTTAGTGACGACACACTCACCTTCGAGGAAAATTTTGTACAGTTCGCTGGCGCGCGCCGAGCAAACTGGCGTCATGCCGCCAATGACGCGATCGTTTTTAATCAGCTCGACCATCACCTGGCCCGGCAACACGCGTTCCGGGCAATAAGCAATATTGACGTCCGCCTGCTCACCCACCTGCTGCGGGAAAGTCAGGTCCGGACGCATCTCTGCTAACCATTCTGCCATCTTCTCGGTTGAGCCCACCGGCGAGGTGGATTCAAGGATCACCAACGCGCCTTTTTTCAGCACCGGCGCAATGGAGCGGGCAGCCGATTCGACGTAGGCCATATCCGGCTCATGATCGCCTTTAAATGGCGTTGGGACAGCAATCAGCCAGGCATCAGCCTCAACCGGCGTCGTGCTCGCTCGTAAAAAACCACCTTCTACGGCAGTTTTTACCACGCTCGCTAAATCAGGTTCGACGATATGGATTTCGCCACGATTGATGGTATCAACCGCTTGTTGGTTGATATCAACACCAATCACCTGTTTTTGCCGTGAGGCAAACGCAGCCGCCGTTGGCAGCCCGATATAACCTAGTCCGATAACAGAAATGGTCGCAAAACTCATAGTGATATCCGATTATTTTTTAACGCTTCCAAAATGCGAGAGCATGCCTGACCATCACCATACGGGTTATGGGCTCGGCTCATAGTTTGATATTCATCTTCGTCTTCTAAAAGACGCGTCACTTCCTCGACGATCCGTTGCTTATCCGTCCCCACCAGACGTACCGTACCTGCGGTCACCGCTTCTGGGCGTTCGGTGGTATCGCGCATCACCAGCACCGGTTTACCCAGAGAAGGTGCTTCTTCCTGAATGCCGCCAGAGTCAGTCAAAATCAACCAGGCGTGGTTCATCAACCAGACAAACGGTAAATACTCCTGGGGATCAATCAAAATGACATTTTTCACATGCCCCAGAATGCGATTGACCGGCTCTCTGACATTCGGGTTAAGGTGTACCGGATAAACAATCTGGATGTCCTGATGAGTGGTAGCAATTTCAGCCAGCGCATGGCAGATTTCTTCAAAGCCACGACCAAAGCTCTCACGTCTGTGACCGGTCACCAGAATCATCTTTTTATCGGGGGCGATAAACGGGTAATTTGCCGCCAGTTCTGAACGCAGCGTATCGCTGCTCATTACCTGGTCGCGCACCCACAGCAGCGCATCAATTACTGTATTACCGGTAATAAATATTCGGCTGTCAGCGACGTTTTCACGCAGCAAATTTTGCCGGGAAGTTTCAGTTGGTGAGAAATGGTACATCGCCAGATGCCCGGTCAATGTACGGTTAGCCTCTTCCGGCCACGGCGAATAGAGATCGCCCGTGCGCAGTCCGGCCTCAACGTGACCAACAGGAATTCGCTGATAAAACGCTGCCAGGCTGGTTGCCAGTGTGGTGGTAGTATCACCGTGAACCAGCACAACGTCTGGTTTGAACTCGGCAAGAATAGGTTTTAGTCCTTCCAGAATCCGACAGGTTATCTCTGTCAGGCCCTGTCCTGGCTGCATTATGTTGAGATCGTAGTCAGGTACAATGGAAAAGAGTTTCAGCACCTGATCGAGCATCTCCCGATGCTGTGCAGTGACGCAAACTTTAGCCTCAAAAAAAGGATCTTTTGCCAACGCATGCACCAACGGCGCCATCTTGATGGCTTCCGGGCGCGTACCAAATACAGTCAGTACTTTCACATCGATTCTCTTCGAATAAGCGGCGAGCGCCTTTGCGCTCACCACAGCTGTGTTGCTATTTCGAGCAACGGCGGGTTAATGCGACACCAGCCCCGATCAGCCCCCCGACAATGCCCCACATAATCATCAGGAAGGCACGACGTGGGCTATCGCGTTTTACCGGTTCTTCCGGTGTACGCAAATAGCGATAGGTCTGAAAACGCGGATCCAGGGTTGGACCAACATTAAGTGTGTTTAACATGGCCCGATTCTGATCATAGTCGAGATCAAAGGCTGGGCCGACAGCCTGTAAATTTTCCAGTCGCGCCTGGAGCATCGGGCGCCCTAACAGGAACATTTCTGAATCAGGTAATTCCTCGGCTGGCACGTCTGTCGCACTGCGAGAAATATTGTGTTGCTCGGCGATTTTAAGTGCCTGTTCAATACTGTTCATCCGGCGGTCGTAGATGGACTTAGCCACTTCTTCCTGACGC
This sequence comes from Escherichia sp. E4930, assembly GCF_005845405.1. Lineage (NCBI taxonomy): Bacteria > Pseudomonadati > Pseudomonadota > Gammaproteobacteria > Enterobacterales > Enterobacteriaceae > Escherichia > Escherichia sp. E4930. The sequence goes on from NZ_VCDZ01000010.1 coordinate 62,344, forward strand.
TTCACCTGAGCTTTCATCTGAATAGTGCGCGCCGCCCATGCGCCTTTCAGCTCATCATTCAGATGGCTGGCAGCACGCTGGCTGGCAAAAGCAACGTATTGACGAAGCAGGTTATTAGCATCGGGGGCGGTTTCGGCAACCAGCTTAACGCTGTCATTGACCGCGCGGGCGAAATCACCAGGAATAAACAGGATGTTGTTGATCATTTCATCCAGCAGAGCCGCATCAGCCTTACTATTTCCGACCATCCGCTGTTTGTAATAGTCAGTCTGCAACCAGAAATCGCGGCGGGTATCCCACGATGCCAGTTGCATAACAAACTCTTTATAGGCTTCATCCATAACCGATGGTTGGTCGGCAGGGGCCATATTTGAACGAACATCCAGGTTACGCAAAAATTGCTGCTGCGAGTAGTACCCGCCCAGCATATTCACGGTTGGACGATCGGTAATCGCCGTCGCACTCCACTCCTGACGCGCAAAAAAAGTATAAGCCAACGCGATTAAGGCAAACGCCAGCCCCATGCCAATAATCCACAGCTTCCCAGCCCACAAGGTACGAAACAACCCACGAATATCCAGTTCATTTTCAGCGTCTTCGGCTGGTTTCCCAGGCATTGGTTGCGTCATTACATCCTCATTTTATTTGGTTAAATTAGGGCTGCCATCACGGTTTCTGCGCAGTCGACGTTTCACGCGTTTGATGAAGCGAGCAACCTTCCAGGCACGCTTAATGCAATAGCCATAGAGGAAGAATGCTAGCAAAAAGAGCACCAGCATGACCCATTCCGGGACAAAATGAGAATATTCTGCCAGTACGCCAATAGAAGCGAGTAGCGCTGCAGCAAGGGTAATCAACACAAACGCCTGACGAGAAGTAAATCCAGCGCGCATGATCAAATGATGAATGTGCTGTCGGTCAGGTGAGAATGGACTCATGCCTTTACGCAAACGACGATACATAATCGCCACCATGTCCATCAGCGGGATAGCAATGATCCATAAGGCGGTAACCGGGCTGATTGGATGTGTGGCTCCCTGGGTAGTTTCCAACAGGATCCAGATAACAGTAAAACCAATCAGCGTACTACCGGCATCGCCCATAAAGACTTTGTAGCGACGCCCCAGAATACCAAGGTTGAGCATGATATAAGGCAGGATGGCGGCGATCATGGCAAAGCACCAGATAGCGAGGCTGGTTTGCCCGTCGAACCACAAAATCATACCGATTGCCGCAAACGAGACACAGGATAACCCGCCCAGCAAGCCATCAATACCATCGACCATGTTGAAGGCATTAATCGCCGCCCAGACAGCAAACAGCGTCAGAAAGTAACCAAACGGTCCGAGCACCATCTCCCAGGAGCCAAAGATATAACCCAAACTACTGAGATAAAGTTTGCCGAACACCATCATAACGACGCCAATGATAGCTTGTATGGTAGCGCGGATTTTTACGCTGATATCAAAACGGTCATCCAGCGCGCCGATGAACACAAGGACACCGGCACAAGCCAAGTAGAGAGCTGCATGTGGAATATAGTAATCGACAATTCCGAACGTGAAGCAAATCCCTGCGTAAACCGAAATACCCCCAACGAGCGGTATCAATCCCTGGTGACGTTTGCGGAAGTTAGGTTTATCCACTAAACCGACTTTTTTTGCCACCTTGCGGGCAAAAAACAGAAACAGTGTCGTGAATAAAAAAATACTGATGAGATCAGTACTCACTGTCAGTAAATTCACAATGCATGCTCTCAGAGAAAATTATTAGCTGAAGTATACCCACGAAGACCTTTATTCAGAAGGGAAACTACTTTCTGAATCTCTCAGAAATGAGCAAAAATCAACCAATTGATATGTAAATCGCATAAAACACCCGCAAAAACCAGGAATTTTCACACCATCACAGGTATACCGCTAAGATTACAGATATAAAAGCAAAACGCCACGTAAACACGTGGCGTTTTGCTGTAACACTAACTTATGAGCGTTTCATCATCTCGAAGAAATCATCATTGGTCTTGGTCATCGCAAGCTTATTAATGAGGAATTCCATTGCGTCGATTTCGCCCATCGGGTGAATGATTTTGCGCAGGATCCACATTTTCTGCAGCTCTTCCTGAGTGGTAAGCAACTCTTCTTTACGAGTACCAGAACGGTTGTAGTCGATTGCCGGGAAGACGCGTTTTTCAGCGATTTTACGAGAGAGGTGCAGTTCCATGTTACCTGTACCTTTAAACTCTTCGTAGATAACTTCGTCCATTTTGGAGCCGGTATCGATTAGCGCCGTTGCAATGATGGTCAGGCTGCCGCCCTCTTCCACATTACGTGCTGCACCGAAGAAGCGTTTCGGACGATGCAGGGCGTTGGCGTCCACACCACCAGTCAACACTTTACCGGAAGCCGGTACGACGGTGTTGTAGGCACGAGCCAGACGAGTGATGGAGTCGAGCAGAATAATAACGTCTTTCTTATGCTCAACCAGGCGTTTTGCCTTCTCGATCACCATTTCCGCAACCTGAACGTGGCGAGATGCTGGTTCGTCGAAGGTAGAAGCAACAACTTCACCTTTAACCAGACGCTGCATCTCGGTCACTTCTTCCGGGCGTTCGTCAATCAGCAGAACCATCAGTACGCAGTCTGGATGGTTGTAAGCGATGCTCTGAGCAATGTTCTGCAGCAGCATGGTTTTACCCGCTTTTGGCGGTGCCACAATCAGACCACGTTGCCCACGACCGATAGGCGATGCCAGATCCAGTACGCGTGCGGTTAAATCTTCGGTAGAACCGTTACCACGTTCCATACGCAGACGAGAATTTGCGTGCAGCGGCGTTAAGTTCTCAAAGAGGATTTTGTTACGGGCGTTTTCTGGTTTGTCGAAGTTAACTTCGTTAACCTTCAGCAGCGCAAAATAGCGTTCACCTTCTTTCGGCGGGCGAATCTTACCAGAGATGGTATCACCAGTGCGGAGGTTGAAACGGCGGATTTGGCTAGGAGAAACGTAGATGTCATCAGGGCCGGCGAGGTAGGAGCTGTCTGCGGAACGGAGGAAACCAAATCCATCCTGCAATATCTCCAGTACGCCATCACCAAAGATATCTTCGCCACTCTTTGCGTGCTGCTTCAGGATGGCAAAAATAATGTCCTGCTTACGCATACGAGCCAGGTTTTCCAGCCCCATATTTTCGCCGAGAGTGATCAGCTCAGAAACCGGCGTATTCTTTAATTCGGTAAGATTCATAGTGGTGTGAGTTCTTAAACTTGGGGTAAATCTCGAACTTAATGTTGTGAATGGTATGGCAGGATCATCCATGCCTGTTTACGGTCATCAACTCATGTCTTTTCGCTGTCTGGTCACAGGAGAGTACGCAGAACTGAAACGACAAGACGGATTGAGTGACGAGCCAGAAATCTGTTCACTTCGCATTTAAGAAAAACAGGAAGCGTTGGATATTACAAGATTCAAACTTAATAAGGTATGTTTAATACGAAGTCAACATTAAGTTAGCATGACTCACGCCGGGCGTCCAGTTTTTAGCGACGGGGCACCCGAACATGAAATTCCCTTACGCCAGGTTAGCGTCGAGGAACTCTTTCAACTGACCTTTAGACAGTGCGCCCACTTTGGTTGCGGCCAATTCGCCGTTTTTGAACAGCAGCAGAGTCGGGATACCACGGATGCCATATTTCGGCGCAGTGCCAGGGTTTTGATCGATGTTCAGTTTTGCAACAGTCAGTTTGCCCTGATATTCGTCAGCGATTTCATCCAGAATCGGGGCGATCATTTTGCACGGACCGCACCACTCTGCCCAGAAATCAACGAGGATCGCCCCGTCCGCTTTGAGTACATCCGTGTCAAAACTGTCGTCAGTCAGGTGAATAATTTTATCGCTCATATATAACTCCACAGGAATAAGCCTGGCGTGTTGGTTTCGTTGTTGGTGTAACATTAACCAACTAAAGGTTGACTTTATTTCACCGGATACGCTTTCGTAAAGCAATAGTAAGCTGATATTCTACCACACTATGAGCAAAACACATTTAACAGAACAGAAGTTTTCCGACTTCGCCCTGCATCCGAAAGTTGTAGAAGCCCTTGAAAAAAAAGGGTTTCATAACTGTACGCCCATTCAGGCACTGGCCCTTCCACTAACGCTGGTGGGTCGTGACGTAGCCGGGCAGGCGCAAACCGGTACCGGAAAAACGATGGCGTTTCTTACGTCAACGTTTCATTATCTTCTCTCTCATCCCGCGATTGCCGATCGCAAGGTGAATCAACCGCGTGCCTTAATTATGGCACCGACGCGTGAACTTGCCGTGCAGATCCATGCCGATGCGGAACCACTGGCGCAAGCTACTGGCCTGAAATTGGGTCTGGCTTACGGTGGCGACGGCTACGACAAACAGCTGAAAGTGCTGGAAAGCGGCGTTGACATTTTGATTGGCACCACGGGTCGTTTGATCGACTACGCCAAACAGAACCACATCAACCTCGGCGCCATTCAGGTAGTGGTGCTGGACGAAGCCGATCGTATGTACGATCTGGGCTTTATTAAAGATATCCGCTGGCTGTTCCGCCGTATGCCGCCTGCAAACCAGCGTCTCAACATGCTGTTCTCCGCCACGCTTTCGTACCGGGTACGTGAACTGGCGTTCGAGCAGATGAACAATGCCGAATATATTGAAGTGGAACCGGAACAGAAAACGGGCCACCGCATTAAAGAAGAACTTTTCTACCCTTCTAACGAAGAAAAGATGCGTTTATTGCAAACGCTGATCGAAGAAGAGTGGCCAGACAGAGCGATTATTTTCGCCAACACCAAACATCGTTGTGAAGAGATCTGGGGTCACCTGGCGGCAGATGGTCATCGTGTTGGCCTGTTAACGGGTGATGTAGCGCAGAAAAAACGTCTGCGTATTCTTGATGAATTTACCCGTGGTGATTTGGATATTCTGGTTGCCACCGATGTTGCCGCGCGTGGCCTGCATATCCCGGCTGTGACGCACGTCTTTAACTACGATTTACCCGATGACTGTGAAGATTACGTTCACCGTATTGGTCGTACAGGTCGCGCTGGCGCAAGTGGTCATTCCATCAGCCTGGCATGTGAAGAGTATGCATTGAATTTGCCTGCTATTGAGACCTATATTGGTCACTCAATTCCGGTAAGCAAATACAATCCGGACGCATTGATGACCGATCTTCCAAAACCGCTGCGCCTCACGCGCCCACGTACAGGCAATGGTCCGCGTCGTACTGGCGCTCCGCGTAATCGTCGTCGTTCAGGTTAAATAAAAAATGTCATACTCAAAATCATTCAAACTGTATCAAGATGGCAAGAGAATGAATCCCGACGAGCTTACTGTAGTAAGTGATTCGGGTGAAAGAACGCAGCCAACGCAGAGACAGATTGAAGGATGAAGAGTATGGGTTCCACCTCGTCGCTTTATGCCGCTATTGATCTCGGTTCGAATAGTTTTCATATGCTGGTTGTGCGCGAGGTGGCTGGCAGTATCCAGACGCTGACGCGAATTAAACGCAAAGTGCGTCTGGCTGCTGGCCTGAACAGCGAAAATGCCCTTTCTAATGAAGCAATGGAGCGCGGCTGGCAATGCCTGCGTCTGTTTGCTGAACGTTTGCAAGATATCCCTCCCTCGCAAATTCGCGTTGTCGCCACGGCGACGTTACGTCTTGCCGTCAATGCTGGTGATTTCATCGCAAAAGCGCAGGAAATCCTTGGCTGTCCGGTACAGGTCATTAGCGGTGAAGAGGAAGCACGCCTGATTTATCAGGGCGTTGCTCACACCACTGGCGGTGCAGATCAGCGCCTGGTGGTAGATATCGGCGGCGCCAGTACTGAACTGGTAACCGGCACCGGCGCACAAACGACGTCCTTGTTCAGCCTGTCTATGGGCTGCGTTACCTGGCTTGAGCGCTATTTTGCCGATCGTAATCTGGGGCAAGAAAACTTTGTCGCAGCCGAACAAGCCGCGCGCGAAGTGCTACGTCCAGTTGCCGATGAATTGCGCTATCACGGCTGGAAGGTGTGCGTTGGTGCTTCCGGCACCGTGCAGGCTTTGCAGGAAATCATGATGGCGCAGGGTATGGATGAACGCATTACCCTGGCGAAATTGCAGCAACTGAAACAGCGCGCTATTCACTGTGGCAGGCTGGAAGAGCTGGAAATCGAAGGGCTGACGCTGGAACGCGCGTTAGTATTCCCAAGTGGTCTGGCGATCCTGATAGCCATTTTTACCGAGCTGAATATCCAGTGTATGACGCTGGCCGGCGGCGCACTGCGTGAAGGCCTGGTTTACGGCATGTTACATCTGGCGGTCGAGCAGGATATTCGCAGCCGAACACTGCGTAATATTCAACGTCGCTTTATGATTGATACCGATCAAGCACAGCGTGTGGCTAAACTTGCCGCTAACTTGTTCGATCAGGTCGAAAATACCTGGCATCTTGAAGCGATTAGCCGCGATTTACTGATCAGCGCCTGTCAGCTTCATGAAATTGGCCTTAGCGTTGACTTCAAACAAGCGCCGCAACATGCCGCTTATCTGGTGCGTAACCTGGATCTTCCTGGTTTTACCCCCGCGCAGAAAAAGCTGCTGGCGACGTTATTACTCAACCAGACGAATCCGGTCGATCTCTCATCGCTGCATCAGCAAAATGCCGTACCGCCGCGCGTCGCAGAACAACTCTGTCGTTTACTGCGCCTCGCCATCATTTTTGCCAGCCGTCGTCGTGATGATTTAGTACCAGATATTAAATTACAGGCCGATCATGAGCAGTTGACCTTAACGCTGCCACAAGGTTGGCTGACCCAGCATCCGCTGGGTACAGAGGTTATCGATCAGGAAAGCCAGTGGCAGAGCTATGTCCACTGGCCGCTGGAAGTGCATTAACGTGCAAGGTGCTGGATGCGATACTGACGCATCTTTTCCGGCTTCCCCAGGGAGTGATTATTTCCCTCGTTTTGCCGCCATCATCGCTTTCAGATTCGCCAGATGGCTTTGCCCTTTCTGCATCCGTTCTTCGGCGCTGACCACTTTACGCTCCTGTTCCCAAATCAGATCATCCTGCGGCAGCTCCAGTAAGAATCGGCTCGGCTCCGGGCGCACCAGTTCGCCGTACTGACGGCGTTCTTTACACAGCGTAAAGGTCAATTCCTTCTGGGCGCGGGTGATGCCGACATAGGCCAGCCGCCGCTCCTCATCGATATTGTCTTCATCGATGCTGCTCTGGTGCGGCAAAAATCCTTCTTCCATACCGACCATGTAGACATAGGGAAACTCCAGCCCTTTCGACGCGTGCAGAGTCATCAGTTGCACCTGATCCAGCTCTTCCTCGCTTTCCCCCCGCTCCATCATGTCGCGCAGAGTAAAGCGCGTCACCACCTGGGTTAACGTCATCGGCTCATCCAGTTCGCTGCCTTCCAGCATCTCCGTCATCCAGCTAAATAACTGGTTAACGTTCTTCATGCGCATTTCGGCGGCTTTCGGGCTGGGCGATGTTTCGTACAGCCAGGATTCATAATCCATGCCGTGGATCAGATCACGCACCGCGGCAATCGGCTCCCGCTCCGCCAGACGCTGGATTTCTGCCAACCAGTGAGTGAAGCGGGTCAATGCTTCATAACCACGTCCGCTAAGCGTCTGACTCAGGCCCATATCAAAGCTGGCGGTAAACATGCTTTTATTGCGCGTCATCGCCCACTCACCCAGCTTTTTCAGCGTCGCCGGGCCAATCTCTCGCTTCGGCGTGTTGACGATACGCAGAAATGCGCTGTCATCGTCCGGGTTAGTCAGCACGCGCAGATAAGCCAGCAAGTCCTTGATTTCAGGACGAGAGAAAAACGACGTACCACCAGATATTTTGTACGGGATGCGGTTTTGCATCAGGAATTTTTCAAACACCCGCGACTGATGGTTGCCGCGATAGAGAATGGCGTAATCTTTGTACTGCGTTTTATTGACGAAGTGATGCGCAATCAGTTCACCGGTGACGCGCTCGGCTTCATGTTCTTCGTTATTCGCGCTTAATACTTTTAGCTCCGCGCCGTAGCCCAGTTCGGAGAACAGACGCTTTTCAAAGACGTGCGGGTTATTGGCGATCAGAATATTCGCCGCTTTCAGAATACGCCCGGAAGAGCGGTAGTTCTGCTCGAGTTTAATCACCTTCAACGCCGGAAAATCCTGGCTTAACAGCACCAGGTTTTGCGGACGTGCGCCGCGCCAGGAGTAGATCGACTGGTCATCATCACCCACCACGGTAAAGCGCGCGCGGCTGCCCACCAGCAGTTTCACCAGTTCATACTGGCTGGTGTTGGTGTCCTGATACTCATCCACCAGCAGGTAGCGAATTTTGTTCTGCCAGCGCTCACGTACTTCTTCATTGCGTTGCAGAAGTAGCGTCGGCAATAAAATCAGATCGTCGAAGTCGAGAACATTGCACGCTTTCAGGTGCGCATCATACAGTCCATAACAATGGGCAAAAATTCGATCCCGCTCGCCCTTTGCCTCTGCCGCCGCCTGCGCCGGTGTTTTGAGATCGTTCTTCCAGTTGGAGATGGTCGAAATTAGCTGTTGCAAGAGAACTTTGTCATCTTCGATCAGCCCTTCGGTCAACTCTTTAAGCAAAGCAAGCTGATCGGTATCGTCAAACAACGAGAAGTTCGCCTTCATCCCCAATGCTGCATACTCGCGTTTGATGATATCCAGCCCCAGCGTGTGGAAGGTGGAGATCATCAGCCCGCGCGCCTCTTTACGCCCCAGCGTCTGCCCGACACGCTCTTTCATCTCGCGCGCCGCCTTATTGGTAAAGGTCACCGCCGCGATATGTCGCGCCTGATAACCGCAACCGCGGATCAGATGGGCGATTTTATTGGTGATAACACGAGTTTTACCGGAACCCGCGCCCGCCAGCACCAGGCAAGGGCCGGTAACGAATTCGACAGCTTGTTGTTGGCCGGGGTTTAGACGCATAGGAAAATCGCTCAATGAAAGTCGGGAGGGGAAAATAACAGCGTGGTAGTATAGCCAGCCTCATCCTTACCACTCAAGGCACGATCATGGCAAAAACAGCAGCAGCACTGCATATCCTTGTAAAAGAAGAGAAACTGGCTCTGGATCTTCTCGAGCAGATTAAGAACGGTGCCGATTTCGGCAAGCTGGCGAAGAAACACTCCATTTGCCCGTCAGGCAAACGCGGCGGTGATTTAGGTGAATTCCGCCAGGGTCAGATGGTTCCGGCGTTCGATAAAGTGGTGTTCTCTTGTCCGGTACTGGAGCCAACCGGCCCGCTGCACACCCAGTTCGGTTACCACATCATTAAGGTGCTGTACCGTAACTAATAGCAAGGCCTTCTCCGGGAGAAGGCCTTGAACTCTGAATCGCTATTATCCCGCAACAGCAATACGTTTCATATCCGTCATATAGCCGCGCAGTTTCTTACCAACCTGCTCAATCGCATGACAGCGAATGGCTTCATTCACATCACGCAGCTGCGCGTTATCTACCGCGCCTTCCGGAATAGCTTTACCCAAATCGCCCGGTTGCAGCTCTGCCATAAACGGTTTCAGCAGCGGCACACAGGCGTAAGAGAACAGATAGTTACCGTACTCGGCGGTATCAGAGATAACCACGTTCATTTCGTACAGACGCTTACGGGCGATGGTGTTGGCAATCAGCGGCAGTTCGTGCAGTGATTCATAGTAAGCAGACTCTTCAATGATGCCGGAATCAACCATGGTTTCGAACGCCAGTTCAACGCCCGCTTTCACCATTGCGATCATCAGTACGCCTTTATCGAAGTACTCCTGCTCGCCGATTTTGCCTTCATACTGCGGCGCGGTTTCAAACGCGGTTTTGCCGGTCTCTTCACGCCAGGTCAGCAGTTTCTTATCGTCGTTGGCCCAGTCCGCCATCATGCCGGAGGAGAATTCGCCAGAGATGATGTCGTCCATATGTTTCTGGAACAGCGGTGCCATGATCTCTTTCAGCTGTTCAGAGAGCGCGTAAGCACGCAGTTTCGCCGGGTTAGAGAGACGGTCCATCATCAGCGTGATGCCGCCCTGTTTCAGCGCTTCGGTGATGGTTTCCCAGCCGAACTGAATCAGTTTTTCTGCGTATGCCGGGTCGGTGCCTTCTTCCACCAGCTTGTCGAAGCACAGCAGCGAGCCAGCCTGCAACATACCGCACAGAATGGTTTGCTCGCCCATCAGGTCAGATTTCACTTCCGCAACGAAGGACGATTCCAGCACGCCCGCCCGGTGACCACCGGTTGCTGCCGCCCATGCTTTAGCGATCGCCATGCCTTCGCCTTTCGGATCGTTTTCCGGATGAACGGCAATCAGCGTCGGTACGCCGAATCCACGTTTGTACTCTTCACGCACTTCGGTGCCAGGGCATTTCGGCGCAACCATTACTACGGTGATATCTTTACGGATCTGCTCGCCCACTTCGACGATGTTGAAACCGTGCGAGTAACCCAGCGCCGCGCCGTCTTTCATCAGGGGCTGTACGGTGCGCACTACATCAGAGTGCTGCTTGTCCGGCGTCAGGTTAACCACCAGATCCGCCTGCGGGATCAGTTCTTCGTAAGTACCAACTTTAAAACCGTTTTCGGTCGCTTTACGCCAGGATGCGCGCTTCTCGGCAATCGCTTCTTTACGCAGAGCGTAGGAGATATCGAGACCAGAATCACGCATGTTCAGGCCCTGGTTCAGACCCTGTGCGCCGCAGCCGACGATGACCACTTTTTTACCCTGAAGGTAGCTCGCGCCGTCGGCGAATTCGTCGCGCCCCATAAAGCGACATTTGCCCAGCTGTGCCAGCTGCTGGCGCAGGTTCAGTGTATTGAAGTAGTTAGCCATGGTGATTCCTCGTGATGTTGTGCTTCTTATTGTTCGGTTCGCGTTTGCGAGATTGAATTCACTATATGACAGGAAATTTATTGCGGAAATTGATATATTCACAACGTCACATTGCAATTTCTGCAACGTCAACATTGAGGGCTGCGCCATTGGATTTACGCGATCTGAAAACCTTCCTGCATCTGGCGGAAAGCCGCCATTTTGGCCGCAGCGCGCGGGCGATGCACGTTAGCCCATCCACGCTCTCACGGCAGATTCAGCGCCTGGAAGAAGATCTCGGTCAGCCGCTGTTTGTGCGCGATAACCGCACGGTAACGCTGACGGAAGCGGGCGAAGAGCTGCGCGTTTTCGCCCAGCAAACACTGTTGCAGTATCAGCAATTGCGCCACACCATCGATCAGCAAGGTCCGTCACTCTCCGGCGAGCTGCATATCTTCTGCTCGGTCACCGCTGCCTACAGCCATCTGCCGCCGATTCTGGATCGCTTCCGCGCGGAACACCCGTCGGTGGAGATCAAACTCACTACCGGTGATGCGGCAGATGCGATGGAAAAGGTGGTCACGGGAGAAGCGGATCTGGCGATTGCCGGGAAGCCGGAGACGCTACCAGGCGCGGTGGCGTTTTCGATGCTGGAGAATCTGACGGTGGTGCTGATCGCGCCTGCCCTACCGTGCCCGGTGCGTAATCAGGTTTCGGTAGAGAAGCCAGACTGGTCAACGGTACCGTTTATCATGGCCGATCAGGGACCGGTACGCCGCCGCATTGAACTGTGGTTTCGACGCAATAAAATCAGCAACCCGATGATTTACGCCACGGTTGGCGGGCATGAAGCGATGGTATCGATGGTGGCGCTCGGTTGCGGCGTGGCCTTGTTGCCAGAAGTGGTGCTGGAAAACAGCCCCGAACCGGTGCGTAACCGTGTAATGATTTTAGAGCGTAGCGATGAGAAAACGCCGTTTGAGCTGGGCGTTTGTGCACAAAAAAAGCGGCTGCATGAGCCACTGATTGAAGCGTTCTGGAAGATTTTGCCGAATTAGTTTTACGGCCCCACCATTACCCGAACGGGCTTCCCAATACGACTTAGCATATTCACCAAAGCATCGATGGTGAATTTGCTGCATTTCTTGTTGACGACATCCGAAACGCGCGGTCGGGATATATGCAAAACGGTTGCCACCTCGGCTTGCTTCATCTGGTTTTGCGTAATCCAGAGGGTAATTTCTTCCATGAGCTGTTCTTTGATGGCTAATGTATTTTCGATTTCACTCAGGGAATCAGCGTAAAGCTTTTCTGCTTCCTGCTTATCAAACCCCAAATCAGCAAAAACATTACCGCCAGATGGCGTCACATGGCGAATATCACTATCAGTTTTGGCAATCACTGGCTGTTTCTCCGTTGTTGCACCACCCGGTTATAACGCGTTCTGGCGATGTTTTTATCGTGCTGACTGGTTTGTTGCGTCTGTTTCTGGAAACTATGCAAAACGTAGAGCGCTTCTACGAACTTCGCAACATACATAACGCGATAGATGCCATTGTTGTCACGAATACGAATTTCATTTACCCCAGCCCCAATTTCTGAAAACGGTTTCCAGTCATCAGGTTCAATTCCATACTGAATTTTGTGAAGCTGATAACCAACTGCTTTACGTACCGTTATGGGAAAAGCCAGGAGATCCTCCAGAGAAGATCCCACCCATCGAATTTCTTTTTCATTGGGGAGAGCTCGGGTGAGTAACATAACATCCTTGTGTATAAAATTTTATACATTACTTTTAACAGGCGCAAGTGATAGCGGTGCACAAATAACCAAAATGGCGATGCTAACGATATGGTGAGCCGAGTTTCACCACAAGCAGATTGAGCGCCTTCTGGAAAACGTCTCGCAAAATTGAATGAGTGGATGCTTCAGACTGGCAGAAAAGCCCAATAACTGAGGGAAGATCATATCTGGATATTAGGCCCACTTTACTTTGTGGGCCTGAAAACCGAAACGCTGAGTTAACCCGCCAAAAAGAACCTGAACGCCGGGTTATTGGTTTCGTCGTGGCAATCGTAGCCCAGCTCATTTAGCCGGGTTTCGAAATCCGGTTCATGGTCGCCAAGTTCGAACGCCGCCAGTACGCGCCCGTAGTCGGTGCCATGGCTGCGATAGTGGAACAAAGAAATGTTCCAGTGCGTACCCAGCGTGTTGAGGAAGCGCAGCAGCGCGCCCGGTGATTCCGGGAATTCGAAGCTGTAGAGGCGTTCCTGCAACGGATGCGATGGACGCCCGCCGACCATATAGCGCACATGCAGCTTCGCCATTTCGTCGTCGGAGAGATCAACCACGCTGTAGCCGCCATCGTTGAGCATCTGCAAAATTTCTTTGCGCTCTTCGAGGCCGTGGCTCAGGCGCACGCCGACAAAGATGCAGGCGTTTTTGGCATCAGCAAAACGGTAGTTGAACTCTGTGACCGAACGCCCGCCAAGCAGCTGGCAAAATTTGAGGAAGCTGCCTTTTTCTTCCGGGATGGTCACCGCCAGCAACGCTTCACGCTGTTCGCCCAGTTCGCAGCGTTCCGAGACGTAGCGCAGGCCGTGGAAATTGACGTTCGCCCCCGAAAGCACATGCGCCAGTCGTTCGCCGCGAATGTTGTGCTGGGCGATATATTTTTTCATTCCCGCCAGCGCCAGCGCGCCGGAAGGCTCCGCCACCGCGCGCACATCTTCGAACAGGTCTTTCATCGCCGCACAGATAGCATCGCTATCAACGGTGATGATGTCGTCGAGATACTCCCGGCACAAACGGAAAGTTTCATCGCCAATGCGTTTTACCGCAACGCCTTCAGCGAACAGCCCCACGCGTGGCAGATCAACCGGATGACCCGCATCCAGCGCCGCTTTCAGGCAGGCGGAGTCTTCCGCTTCCACGGCGATCACTTTGATTTGCGGCATCAGCTGTTTAATCAGCACCGCCACGCCCGCCGCCAGGCCGCCGCCGCCGACTGGCACAAATACGCGATCAAGATGGGCATCCTGCTGGAGCAGTTCCAGCGCCAGCGTGCCTTGCCCGGCGATCACCATCGGATGGTCGAACGGTGGTACCCAGGTGAAGCCCTGCTGCTGTGACAGTTCGATCGCTTTAGCTTTCGCTTCGTCAAAGTTCGCGCCATGAAGCAGCACTTCGCCGCCGAAGCCGCGTACCGCATCAACTTTGATGTCGGCGGTGGCGGTTGGCATGACAATCAGCGCCTTCACGCCTAACCGTGCGGAAGAAAACGCCACACCCTGTGCGTGGTTACCCGCAGAAGCGGTGATCACGCCATGCGCTTTCTGTTCTTCCGTCAGGCCCGCCATCATGGCGTATGCGCCGCGCAGCTTAAAGCTGTGCACTGGCTGGCGATCTTCGCGCTTCACTAGAATGACGTTATCAAGACGCGACGAGAGCTTTTCCATTTTTTGTAGCGGCGTGACCTGCGCCGCCTCGTAGACCGGTGCGCGTAGCACCGCTCTTAAATATTCGGCACCTTCCGGGGCGCCGGAGAGGGGTTGTGAGTCAGCCATTATTAACCCCCCAGTTTCGATTTATCGCGCACCGCGCCTTTGTCGGCGCTGGTTGCCAGGCTGGCATAAGCGCGCAGGGCAAAGGAAACCTGGCGTTCACGGTTTTTCGGCGTCCAGGCTTTGTCGCCACGGGCTTCCTGCGCTTCACGACGCGCCGCCAGTTCGGCATCGCTTACCTGTAACTGAATGCCACGGTTCGGAATGTCGATAGCGATAAGATCGCCGTCTTCAATCAGGCCAATGCTGCCACCGCTTGCCGCTTCCGGCGAGACGTGGCCGATAGAAAGGCCAGAGGTGCCGCCAGAGAAACGACCGTCGGTGATCAGCGCACAGGCTTTACCGAGCCCCATTGATTTCAGGAAGCTGGTTGGGTAGAGCATTTCCTGCATCCCCGGACCGCCTTTCGGGCCTTCATAGCGGATCACCACCACATCTCCGGCGACAACTTTACCGCCAAGAATCGCTTCTACCGCGTCGTCCTGGCTTTCGTACACTTTCGCCGGGCCGGTGAATTTGAGGATGCTGTCATCGACGCCCGCCGTTTTAACGATGCAGCCATTTTCCGCAAAGTTACCGTAGAGTACCGCCAGGCCGCCGTCTTTGCTGTAGGCGTGTTCCAGCGAGCGGATACAGCCATTGGCGCGATCGTCGTCCAGCGTATCCCAGCGGCAATCCTGCGAGAATGCCTGGGTGGTACGAATGCCCGCCGGGCCTGCACGGAACATATTTTTTACCGCGTCATCCTGGGTCAGCATAACGTCGTATTGTTCCAGCGTTTGCGGCAACGTCAGGCCGAGCACGTTTTTCACATCACGGTTCAGTAACCCCGCACGATCCAGCTCGCCGAGAATACCGATAACACCACCAGCACGGTGAACATCTTCCATATGGTATTTCTGGGTGCTCGGCGCAACTTTACACAGCTGCGGAACCTTGCGAGAAAGCTTATCGATATCACTCATAGTGAAGTCGATTTCCGCTTCCTGCGCCGCCGCCAGCAGGTGAAGAACGGTGTTGGTAGAGCCGCCCATCGCAATATCCAGCGTCATGGCGTTTTCAAATGCCGATTTGCTGGCAATATTGCGCGGCAGCGCGCTTTCATCATCCTGCTCATAATAGCGTTTGGTCAGTTCAACAATGCGTTTACCGGCATTGAGGAACAGCTGCTTGCGATCGGCGTGGGTTGCCAACAGCGAGCCGTTGCCCGGCTGCGACAGGCCCAGCGCTTCGGTCAGGCAGTTCATCGAGTTAGCGGTGAACATCCCGGAGCAGGAACCGCAGGTTGGGCAGGCGGAACGTTCAACCTGATCGCTCTGGGCGTCAGAGACTTTCGGGTCTGCGCCCTGGATCATCGCATCAACCAGATCGAGCTTGATGATCTGATCGGACAGTTTGGTTTTCCCGGCCTCCATCGGGCCGCCGGAAACGAAGATCACCGGAATGTTTAATCGCAGGGAAGCCATCAGCATCCCCGGGGTGATTTTGTCGCAGTTAGAGATGCAGACCATGGCGTCGGCGCAGTGGGCGTTGACCATATACTCAACGGAATCAGCGATCAGTTCGCGAGATGGCAGTGAATAAAGCATCCCCCCGTGGCCCATGGCAATCCCATCATCTACCGCAATGGTGTTGAACTCTTTGGCAACGCCGCCAGCCGCTTCAATTTGTTCGGCGACCAGTTTACCGAGATCGCGCAGATGGACGTGACCCGGTACAAATTGGGTGAACGAGTTCACAACCGCGATAATCGGCTTACCGAAATCGGCGTCGGTCATTCCGGTGGCGCGCCACAGCGCACGAGCACCCGCCATATTACGACCATGAGTGGTGGTGGCGGAACGGTACTTAGGCATACTTTATTTACTCCCAGTGTCTGTCTCGTAAATGGGACGGTGCGTGCCGTCCCATTTTTTGTATTTATTGATTAACTTGATCTAACCAGCCCCATTTATCTTCGGTTTCGCCGGTGAAGAGGCCGAAGAAGGCTTGCTGGATGCGTTTGGTGACCGGGCCACAACGGCCTTCGCCAACCTGAATACCGTCTACGCTGCGCACTGGCGTGATTTCTGCCGCCGTACCGGACATAAACACTTCATCCGCCAGGTACAGGGATTCGCGCGACAGCACCTGCTCACGCACTTCAATTCCCAGCTCTTTCGCCAGTTTGATGATGGCATCACGGGTAATCCCCGGCAGTGCGGATGAGGTGAACGGTGGGGTGAACAGCACACCGTCTTTCACTTCAAACAGGTTTTCGCCTGCGCCTTCAGAGATGTAACCATTCACATCCAACGCGATACCTTCCTGATAACCGTGGCGGCGCGCTTCGCTACCCACCAGCAGGGAAGAGAGGTAGTTACCACCGGCTTTTGCCGCGGTTGGGATGGTGTTTGGTGCTGCGCGGTTCCAGGAGGAAACCATCGCATCGATCCCCTGCTCCAGCGCTTCTGCGCCCAGATACGCTCCCCACGGGAAAGCAGCGATAATCACGTCGGTTGAGTATCCCGCAGGCGGGTTTACGCCCATGCCAACATCACCGACGAAGATCAGCGGACGGATATAGGCGCTGGTGAGATTGTTTTTGCGGATCACGTCACGACAAGCTTCCATCAGCTCATCAATGCTCTGCGAAACCGGGAAGCGATAGATTTTGGCGGAGTCATGCAGACGCTGCATATGCTCACGATGGCGGAATACAACCGGTCCTTTGTGCGAGTCGTAGCAACGGATGCCTTCAAAAACCGAGGTGCCATAGTGCAGCGCGTGCGACATCACATGCACCTTCGCGTCTTCCCAGCGAACCATCTCCCCATTGAACCAAATGTAATCAGCTTTCTTCGTGGTCATTTTTATATTCCTTTTGCGCTCAGGCGCGGATTTGTTGTGATGTGGTTGTGCTCTGGCAGATGGCAACGTGTGCGACGTCCACCAGTTTATTTAACTGACTAAACAGTAAGTCGACCGACCGTGGGCTGGCAACGGTCAATTCGATATTTATATTTTGTGCATCGCTGGCGGCGGCCATATTCATTGAGCAGACGTGGAAACCACGATGACGCACCACGCGTAAAACACGTTCTAAGGTTTCCGGATTGAAGCGAGCCGATACATTGACCTGATGTTGCATCATGATAATTTCTCCAACATTTCTGAATTACTGGCACCCGGCGGCACCAGCGGCCAGACGTTCTCAAGTTCGTCGATTGAGACATGAAGCAGGTATGGCCCATCACTGTTCAGCATGGTGTCGAGTGCCGCTTCAACCTGGTCTTTACGGGTGATGTGTTGGCCAGGGATGCCGAAGGCGCTGGCTAACATGAGGAAATCGGGGTTATCGGTAAGGGTGGTTTCGCTGTATCGCTCCTGGAAAAACAGTTGCTGCCATTGTCGAACCATCCCTAACCGTTGGTTATCGAGTAAGACGATTTTCACCGGTAACTGCTTGCGTTTTACGGTGCCCAGCTCTTGCACATTCATCATGAAAGAGCCGTCACCGGAAATACAGACGACGGTATCGTTCGGTCGCGCGACTTGCGCGCCAACCGCCGCCGGTAAACCAAAACCCATGGTGCCTAAGCCGCTAGAGGTGATGAAATTTTCCGGGCGAGTGTGGGCGATGTGCTGCGCAGCCCACATCTGGTGCTGCCCCACATCTGTGGTCACAACGCAATCCGCAGGTTTACGATCCGACAGTTGTTTTAACAACAACGGCGCGTAGATAGCATCACCGGGATGGTCGTAACGCCAGGCATGTTCATCACGCAGCTGCGCGCAGTATTGCTGCCAGTCATTGATATTTAACGGCTGCTGTAATGCTGGTAACAGAGCATTTAAATCACCCTGTAATGCCACATGCACCTGACGCAGCTTGTTCATTTCTGCCGGGTCGATATCCATATGGATAACACTGGCGTGTGGTGCGAAGGTGTTCAGCTTCCCGGTCACCCGGTCATCAAAACGTGCGCCCACAGCGATCAGCAGATCGCACTCCTGCACCGCGAAGTTCGCCGCTTTGGTGCCGTGCATTCCCAGCATGCCCAGATAGTACGGATAATCTGCTTCAACTGCGCCCAGCCCTTTCAACGTGCAGGTGCCAGGCATTTTTGTGGCAGAGAGAAATTCACGCAAAGCGGGAACAGCCTGCGCCATGCCCACGCCACCGCCAACGTACAGCATAGGTTTTTGCGCTTTTGCCAGCATCTGGCGCGCTTGCTCGACTTCGGCATGTGGGAAAGTCACTTCGTTTTCAACGGTGGTGAACCAGGGTTCCAGGTCACCGCTGGCTAGCTGGATATCTTTTGGGATATCGACCAGAACCGGACCAGGACGACCTGAGCTGGCAACTTCGAATGCTTCAGCCATGATGCGCGGCAACTCTTCCAGCGACTGCACCAGGAAGCTGTGTTTGGTACAGGCTAACGACAATCCCAGGACATCCACTTCCTGAAATGCGTCGGTGCCGATGAACGGCGCTGAGACCTGACCGGTGATGGCAACAACAGGGATGGAATCTAACAGTGCGTCCGCAAGCCCGGTTATCAGGTTGGTTGCGCCCGGACCAGACGTGGCGATACATACGCCAGTTTTGCCAGTAGCACGGGCATAGCCGATAGCCGCCATTGCCGCACCCTGCTCATGTCGGCACAGCAAGTGCTCCACGCAGCCGTCATACAATGCATCGTAAACCGGCATAATTGCGCCACCCGGATAACCGAAAACGGTATTCACACCCTGTGCCCGCAACGCATGTACCACCCACTGTGCGCCATTCATAGTTAGTTCCCCGTCCTGAATCTTGAGAAACAGAATTTTGTGCTGTTATTCATTGTCTGCTCCTCGGTTATGTTTTTAAGGTCAAAAAAAACCCCCGGACCTTTCGGTGCGGGGGTCTTAGTTCGTTAAGGCTTGATCTCTAAGCCTTTCCTCGTCCAAGTGCAGCCCCGCACGGTGGGATAATAATCACCACCACGCTAATCACGACCAGGCTAATCACTTGTAGAAGGGCTGTCATTTTGTCTTTTCTTGCATCTTGTTCGAAGGAATGCCTAAAGAGTTACCATAGATTTTGCGAATGGCACAAGATATTTTTTAATCACGTTTTGTTGTATTCCCAATCATTTCGATAAAAACCATTGTTTTTTATATAAAAAAAGGCGAGTGAAAAAAATTCAATTTCCGTATGTTTCTTGTCCTCGCCCAGAGGCTAATTTTTTTACTTCTCATTTTTGCGAGAGTTATTCCATCACTCATACAACTCAGATCACGTTGCATAAATAAACGGGAATCAGCCGCTAATTAACGCAATCTGGCAGACTACAGCAGTGATCTCTTATGCACATAATGGTGGCTCAAGGAGGGCTTATGTCACTATCAATTGTTCATACTCGTGCGGCTCTGGGAGTAAACGCTCCCCCGATCACTGTTGAGGTTCATATCAGTAAAGGTCTACCAGGATTAACGATGGTGGGCTTACCAGAAACAACGGTAAAAGAAGCACGCGATCGCGTGCGCAGCGCCATTATCAATAGCGGATATGAATATCCGGCAAAAAAAATCACCATTAACCTTGCACCAGCCGACCTGCCGAAAGAAGGAGGGCGATATGATTTACCTATCGCTGTTGCTTTGCTGGCAGCCTCTGAACAACTTACAGCCAATAAGTTGCATGAATATGAATTAGTCGGGGAACTGGCGCTTACAGGCGCTCTGCGCGGCGTTCCTGGCGCAATCTCCAGTGCAACTGAAGCCATTAAGTCGGGCAGAAAAATTATCGTCGCGAAAGACAACGAAGATGAAGTGGGGCTAATTAACGGTGAAGGATGCCTGATAGCCGATCATCTGCAGGCTGTCTGTGCGTTTCTGGAAGGTAAGCACGCTCTCGAACGCCCGAAACCAACTGATGCAGTATCCCGCGCGCTACAACATGATCTCAGTGATGTTGTCGGTCAGGAGCAAGGAAAGCGAGGGCTGGAAATTACCGCCGCAGGGGGCCACAACCTTTTACTGATTGGGCCACCAGGAACAGGTAAAACAATGCTCGCCAGCCGTATTAATGGCTTATTGCCAGATTTAAGTAATGAAGAAGCTCTGGAAAGTGCCGCAATATTAAGCCTGGTGAATGCCGAGTCAGTGCAAAAACAATGGCGGCAGCGCCCGTTCCGCTCACCGCATCACAGTGCGTCGTTAACTGCGATGGTGGGCGGTGGCGCAATTCCCGGGCCAGGTGAAATTTCGCTGGCGCATAACGGCGTGCTTTTTCTTGATGAGTTACCTGAATTTGAACGGCGTACATTGGATGCCTTGCGGGAACCCATTGAGTCTGGACAGATCCATCTTTCACGCACGCGGGCCAAAATAACCTATCCGGCCCGTTTCCAGCTTGTCGCGGCGATGAATCCCAGCCCTACCGGACATTATCAGGGAAACCATAACCGCTGCACACCAGAACAAACATTACGTTATCTCAACCGACTCTCGGGGCCCTTTCTCGACCGCTTCGATCTCTCACTGGAGATCCCATTACCGCCCCCCGGCATTTTGAGTAAAACGGTAGTGCCGGGAGAAAGCAGCGCCACCGTTAAACAACGCGTAATGGCCGCCAGAGAGCGCCAATTTAAGCGGCAGAATAAGTTGAACGCATGGCTGGATAGTCCGGAAATACGGCAATTCTGCAAGCTTGAGAGCGCAGATGCGCAGTGGCTGGAAGAAACGCTGATCCATCTGGGATTATCGATTCGTGCCTGGCAGCGGTTACTGAAAGTTGCACGAACCATTGCTGATATTGATCAATCTGACATTATCACACGGCAGCATTTGCAGGAGGCGGTTAGCTATCGTGCGATTGACCGCTTGCTCATCCATTTGCAAAAACTGCTGACATAAAAAAAGGGCATTTCGCCCTTTTTATTAATCGTCGGAATCGGTGTAGTCTTCAGCTCCTTCAACCTGCGGTTTACCGCCGGAAAGGGTATGAAAACGTTTTGGACGTTTAATACGCGTCATATACTTGGACCACACGCGTTCTGCTTCTGTCACTGGCTCACGTTCGCCACGGCATACTGCTACGAAGAGTTTCTCTTCCTCGGTAACCGGCTCGCGTTTGCCGAGATCCAGCTCATTGAAGGCATAACCATGACGTTCAAGCAGTTGTGCCTCTTTGATGGTGAAATCACCATGACGAGAGAATCCACGTGGATAATGTTTATTGTCGAAATATCGATTAGTCGTCGTAAAGCTTTCCGCCATCCTGCACGCTCCTAATTCTTTGACCGAGCTAGTTATGGCGCGGAGTATTAGTTACGCTTGACAGAGTGTAAAACAAAACATTTAAATCATAACGACAAATAATTTTGCGGAGAGCACTGTGGATACGGAATTGTTAAAAACTTTCCTGGAAGTTAGCCGAACGCGTCACTTTGGTCGAGCGGCTGAATCGCTCTATCTGACCCAATCAGCCGTGAGCTTTCGAATCAGACAACTGGAAAATCAACTGGGTGTGAATCTTTTCACCCGCCACAGAAACAATATCCGTTTAACCGCTGCCGGAGAAAAGCTTCTGCCTTATGCAGAAACGCTAATGAGCACCTGGCAGGCCGCCCGCAAGGAGGTGGCGCATACCTCACGACATAATGAGTTTTCTATCGGTGCCAGCGCCTCGCTGTGGGAGTGTATGCTTAATCAGTGGCTGGGGCGCTTGTATCAGAATCAGGATGCCCACACAGGCCTGCAATTTGAAGCGCGGATTGCCCAACGACAGTCTCTGGTAAAACAGCTACATGAACGTCAACTTGATCTTCTTATTACCACTGAAGCGCCCAAAATGGACGAATTTAGTAGCCAGTTATTGGGACATTTCACTTTAGCGCTCTATGCCAGCGCCCCCTCTAAGTTAAAGGGTGATCTTAACTATCTGCGTCTGGAATGGGGGCCGGATTTTCAACAGCATGAGACAGGTTTGATCGGTGCTGATGAAGTTCCCATTCTGACAACCAGTTCTGCTGAACTGGCACAACAACAGATTGAAATGCTTAATGGCTGCACCTGGCTACCGGTAAGTTGGGCGCGCAAAAAAGGCGGTTTGCATACTGTTGTCGACAGTACAACACTTTCACGGCCGCTCTATGCCATATGGCTGCAAAATAGCGACAAACACGCGCTGATTCGAGATCTATTGAAAATTAACGTACTGGATGAAGTGTATTAATCTGAATGGCTGGCAAGGACGCCGGTGGAAGGATTTACTTCGGAGAGGGTTATTTTAGATAAAAAAAATCCTTAGCTTTCGCTAAGGATGATTTCTGGCAGGGGCGGAGAGACTCGAACTCCCAACACCCGGTTTTGGAGACCGGTGCTCTACCAATTGAACTACGCCCCTAATTAGGGTGGCGGAACGGACGGGACTCGAACCCGCGACCCCCTGCGTGACAGGCAGGTATTCTAACCGACTGAACTACCGCTCCACCGAATTCTTTTACAACCACCGGTTTTATGACCGGCTTACTGCTTAATTTGATGCCTGGCAGTTCCCTACTCTCGCATGGGGAGACCCCACACTACCATCGGCGCTACGGCGTTTCACTTCTGAGTTCGGCATGGGGTCAGGTGGGACCACCGCGCTACGGCCGCCAGGCAAATTCTGTTTTATCAACACGTCCTGTTCTGACCTGTCGATTTAATCTGTATCAAGCTTACTTATCGATGTCTCATCCGCCAAAACATCTTCGGCGTTGTAAGGTTAAGCCTCACGGTTCATTAGTACCGGTTAGCTCAACGCATCGCTGCGCTTACACACCCGGCCTATCAACGTCGTCGTCTTCAACGTTCCTTCAGGACTCTCAAGGAGTCAGGGAGAACTCATCTCGGGGCAAGTTTCGTGCTTAGATGCTTTCAGCACTTATCTCTTCCGCATTTAGCTACCGGGCAGTGCCATTGGCATGACAACCCGAACACCAGTGATGCGTCCACTCCGGTCCTCTCGTACTAGGAGCAGCCCCCCTCAGTTCTCCAGCGCCCACGGCAGATAGGGACCGAACTGTCTCACGACGTTCTAAACCCAGCTCGCGTACCACTTTAA
>NZ_VCDZ01000011.1:0-171997 GCF_005845405.1 Escherichia sp. E4930
CAAATGTGCCATTAATGTCGGATGCGGCGTGAACGCCTTATCTGACCTGGTTTCGGCGCCCGTAGGCCGGATAAGATGCGCCAGCATCGCATCCGGCAATACGCACGGGGTAACAAATGTGCCATTAATGTCGGATGCGGCGTGAACGCCTTATCTGACATGGGTTCGGCACCACCAGGCCTTACTTAACTCCATCCGCGCTCATACGATCGCGAATATGCTGGGCGCGCTCGGCGGATGCAGGATGGTCGTCAAACATTGAGCTTTGGCGGCCTTCTTCCAGTTTCGCCAGTTTTTCAAAGCTGGTGGCAAGACCTGCCGGGCTGATACCGCGTTGGCGCAGCAAATCGTAGGAGTAATCATCGGCCTCTGATTCCTGACGTTGGGTAAATTGCGAATTGACTAGCTTTTCGCCCAGGTCTCCCAGTTGTGATTGTGACAAACTGCCGACAATTCCGCCTGCAGAGGCCGCCGCAACGCGAATTGCGTTTGTACCAAGTGCTACCTGCATTCCTTTCTTCACATGGCCTAATGCCACGTGCCCCATTTCGTGACCGAGCACCGCTTCGACTTCGTTATCCGTCATCATATCCATTAAGCCGCTATAGACGCGGATACAGCCGTTAGCCATTGCAAAGGCATTCACATCCTTCGCCATATACACTTTGTAATTTACCGGCTGGCCGTTGATGTTATTTCCCAGCGCATTAGCAATGGTGGTCAGACGTTTAGCGTATTCACTACCGTCTGGCGCAATCGTCGCCTTGCTGTCCATCTCCTGGCACGCCTGATCGCTCAGGGCTTTCACCTGCGCATCGCTCAGACTGTAAGCCTGAAAAGCTTCCGCTCCTGATGAGAGCAGTCCACTGGAGTCCATATTCTGGCAACCGGTCAACACCGTTGCCACGCTCATTGCTACCAATAAGGCGCGAATTTTCATGTTTTCTCTTCCGCACAAGGTCAGGATTATTCTAAAAATGCGCCGTTTGCAGGTGAATCGACGCTCGTCCTAAGTATAAGAAAAAGCGCAGCGGACGGGCGAGCAGATTGCGCAACATGCGAGCATGATCCAGAGATTTCTGAAACGGCAAAAGGATGTTCCATGTACATGACGCGCGGCTTGCGGTAAATTGTTGGCAAATTTTCCGGCGTAGCCCAAAACGCGCTGTCGTCAAGTCGTTAAGGGCGTGCCCTTCATCATCCGATCTGGAGTCAAAATGTCCTCACGTAAAGAGCTTGCCAATGCTATTCGTGCGCTGAGCATGGACGCAGTACAGAAAGCCAAATCCGGTCACCCGGGCGCCCCGATGGGTATGGCTGACATTGCCGAAGTCCTGTGGCGTGATTTCCTGAAACACAACCCGCAGAATCCGTCCTGGGCTGACCGTGACCGCTTCGTGCTGTCCAACGGCCACGGCTCCATGCTGATCTACAGCCTGCTGCACCTCACCGGTTACGATCTGCCGATGGAAGAACTGAAAAACTTCCGTCAACTGCATTCCAAAACTCCGGGCCACCCGGAAGTGGGTTACACCGCTGGTGTGGAAACCACCACTGGTCCGCTGGGTCAGGGTATTGCCAACGCAGTCGGTATGGCGATTGCGGAAAAAACGCTGGCGGCGCAGTTTAACCGTCCGGGTCACGACATTGTCGACCACTACACCTACGCCTTCATGGGCGACGGCTGCATGATGGAAGGCATCTCCCACGAAGTTTGCTCTCTGGCGGGTACGCTGAAGCTGGGTAAACTGATTGCGTTCTACGATGACAACGGCATTTCTATCGATGGTCACGTTGAAGGCTGGTTCACCGACGATACCGCAATGCGTTTCGAAGCTTACGGCTGGCACGTTATTCGCGACATCGACGGTCATGACGCAGCATCCATCAAACGCGCAGTAGAAGAAGCGCGCGCAGTGACCGACAAACCGTCCCTGCTGATGTGCAAAACCATCATCGGTTTCGGTTCCCCGAACAAAGCCGGTACCCACGACTCCCACGGTGCGCCGCTGGGCGACGCTGAAATTGCCCTGACCCGCGAACAGCTGGGCTGGAAATATGCACCGTTCGAAATTCCGTCTGAAATCTATGCTCAGTGGGATGCGAAAGAGGCAGGCCAGGCGAAAGAATCCGCATGGAATGAGAAGTTTGCGGCTTACGCGAAAGCTTATCCGCAGGAAGCTGCTGAATTCACCCGTCGTATGAAAGGCGAAATGCCGTCTGACTTCGACGCGAAAGCGAAAGAATTCATCGCTAAACTGCAGGCTAATCCGGCGAAAATCGCCAGCCGTAAAGCGTCGCAGAATGCTATCGAAGCTTTCGGTCCTCTGTTGCCGGAATTCCTCGGTGGCTCTGCTGACCTGGCACCGTCTAACCTGACCCTGTGGTCTGGTTCTAAAGCAATCAACGAAGATGCTGCGGGTAACTACATCCACTACGGTGTTCGCGAGTTCGGTATGACCGCGATTGCTAACGGCATCTCCCTGCACGGTGGTTTCCTGCCGTACACCTCCACCTTCCTGATGTTCGTGGAATACGCACGTAATGCCGTACGTATGGCTGCGCTGATGAAACAGCGTCAGGTGATGGTTTACACCCACGACTCCATCGGTCTGGGCGAAGATGGCCCGACTCACCAGCCGGTAGAGCAGGTCGCTTCTCTGCGCGTAACCCCGAACATGTCTACATGGCGTCCGTGTGACCAGGTTGAATCCGCGGTCGCGTGGAAATACGGCGTTGAGCGTCAGGACGGCCCGACCGCGCTGATCCTCTCCCGTCAGAACCTGGCGCAGCAGGAACGTACTGAAGAGCAGTTGGCAAACATCGCGCGCGGTGGTTATGTGCTGAAAGACTGTGCCGGTCAGCCGGAACTGATTTTCATCGCTACTGGTTCTGAAGTTGAACTGGCGGTTGCCGCTTACGAAAAACTGACTGCCGAAGGCGTGAAAGCGCGCGTGGTTTCCATGCCGTCTACTGATGCATTCGACAAACAGGATGCCGCTTACCGTGAATCTGTACTGCCGAAAGCGGTTACTGCTCGTGTTGCAGTAGAAGCAGGCATTGCTGACTACTGGTACAAGTATGTTGGCCTGAATGGCGCTATCGTCGGTATGACCACCTTCGGTGAATCTGCTCCGGCTGAGCTGCTGTTTGAAGAGTTCGGCTTCACCGTTGACAACGTTGTTGCGAAAGCAAAAGCGTTGCTGTAATCGGTAAGATGCTTTGTGAGAAGGGCCGCGAAAGCGGCCCTTTTTTTACTTAGTAGAGATAAACGGAACTGTGCTGCCTGGAATCATGGTATCGGGCAGCTTACCGTCCCAACGCTCAGCAGTGGTGAGGGCAACAAGGCCGGGATTATCCCGCAGGGCTTCACCGCGCAGGCGGATAGCTTCTGCTTCAGCCGCACTTTTTAAACGAATAGTTTCAGCCTCTGCCGCGCCTCTTACGCGAATAGTCTCAGCTTCTGCTTTGGCTGCCGCCAGTTTACTGTCTGCTTCTGCCTGGGCCTGAGTTACCGCAATTTGCGCCTGGATTTTCTCTGTTTCCAGATTTTGCTTACGCGTGGCAATGGCGACTTCCGCTTTCATTCGGTCTTCAATCGACTTTTCATAAGCGTCAGAAAAATCAATATTTTCAATCTGGACCCCGTCAATTACCACTGGCCCAACAACGGCTTTGCGCATGGCATTTTGCAGATCCTGAACCAGTTTCGTGCGATCCTGTACCGCGCTGATGGCGGTATATTGACCGAAAACGTTCTCCAGTTGGGTTGGCAACTGGCGAACAATAAGGCGATCTTTTAATGCTTCAATGGTGTTGTAAGTGGTATAAACAGCGCCTGCTTCCGAAGGCTTAATATGGAAGCTGACTGACACGGTCATTTGTGCAGGTTGCTGGTCGCGGCTGTATGCCTGTAATCCCTGATAGACCACGGCCTGATTACGCGTAGAAATTTTCTCCACGCTTTCCATAAAAGGGATCTTAAAACCCAGACCCGGCTCGGCAACTTTTACGATTTTTCCGTAGCGCAGCAAAATGCCGCGTTCACCTTCATTTACGGTGTAATACGAGAGAAAAGGCAGCACAATAATGGCAAGAACACCAATGGCGATGGCAAGAGATTTTTGTGGGCGGAATGAGGTTATTGAAACAGGTGCTTTCATGTGAGTCGTCCTTGAGTAAAGTATGGGAATATGTCACATGGGGGGAGGAGAAAACAGCTGGCAACCGCAAATTAAGAATCTATAAAGGGTGGCGCGAAAAACAATAAATCAAATAAGTATGTTTTCGGATATTCAATAAACAAATGGTGATGTGTGTCACAAATATATCAACGTACAAAATATTGTTTTTGTGATGGCGGTTGCAAATACAAAGTTGACTTTAATAATATTGATTTCATCTTGTTGTTATTTAATGCTTTATTATTTTGGCTTGTGAAACTTGTCCTCTCAGACGCTCAATTGCTTTCATTAAATCTCACGCGTATTTTATTTTTACCGCCGGACGGTACCGTAAAAATAAAATAAGGATGATTTATGCGGCTTATTGATTATTTTCCAGAGTCATCAATCTCAGTTATACATTCAGCAAAAGACTGGCAGGAAGCTATCGATTTTTCGATGGCATCATTGCTGGATAAAAACTATATCAGTGAGAATTACATTCAAGCTATTAAAGATTCCACCATTAGCAACGGTCCTTATTATATTCTCGCACCAGGCGTGGCGATGCCTCATGCGCGACCGGAATGTGGGGCGCTTAAAACCGGGATGTCACTGACATTACTCGAACGACCAGTGTATTTTCCGGGAAATGATGAATCGATCAATTTACTCATCGGGCTTTCGGCTGCCGATGCTGATTCGCACATTGGCGCTATTCAGGCGTTAAGTGAATTACTGTGCGAAGAAGAAATACTCGAACAACTCTTAACAGCAACATCAGAAAAACAATTAGCGGACATAATCAACCGCGGATAATTACTCTCTCCTCTACAGGATAATATTATGGAAAACAAGTCTGCTCGTGCAAAGGTCCAGGCTTTTGGGGGCTTTTTGACGGCAATGGTCATCCCCAATATTGGTGCTTTTATTGCCTGGGGTTTTATTACTGCATTATTTATTCCTACTGGTTGGCTGCCTAACGAACATTTCGCCAAAATTGTCGGCCCGATGATTACCTATTTATTGCCCGTGATGATTGGTTCTACCGGTGGTCATCTGGTCGGTGGTAAACGCGGTGCGGTCATGGGAGGAATAGGGACGATTGGCGTTATTGTCGGTGCTGAAATTCCGATGTTCCTTGGCTCGATGATCATGGGACCGTTAGGTGGGCTGGTCATAAAATATGTCGATAAAGCACTGGAAAAACGCATACCTGCTGGTTTTGAGATGGTTATCAATAACTTCTCATTAGGTATTGCTGGGATGATTCTCTGTCTGCTGGGTTTTGAAGTCATCGGCCCGGCGGTGTTAATTGCCAATACTTTCGTCAAAGAGTGTATTGAAGCACTGGTACATGCAGGCTATCTGCCTTTGCTGTCAGTCATCAATGAACCGGCGAAAGTGCTTTTCCTCAATAACGCGATAGATCAGGGCGTCTATTACCCGTTGGGGATGCAACAGGCTTCGGTTAACGGTAAATCCATCTTCTTTATGGTGGCGTCCAACCCTGGGCCTGGCTTAGGACTGCTGCTGGCATTCACTCTGTTTGGTAAAGGGATGAGTAAGCGCTCTGCACCTGGTGCGATGATTATTCACTTCCTCGGTGGGATCCACGAACTGTATTTCCCGTATGTGCTGATGAAGCCGTTGACCATTATCGCCATGATTGCGGGCGGTATGTCTGGCACCTGGATGTTTAACTTACTGGACGGTGGTCTGGTTGCAGGCCCAAGCCCTGGTTCTATCTTTGCTTACCTGGCGCTGACGCCGAAAGGCTCGTTCCTGGCGACAATTGCCGGAGTTACGGTAGGCACGCTGGTGTCCTTTGTCATCACTTCCCTGATACTGAAGATGGAAAAAACAGTGGAGACTGAGAGCGAAGATGAATTTACCGAGTCAGCCAATGCGGTTAAAGCAATGAAGCAGGAAGGCGCATTCTCGTTAAGCCGTGTTAAGCGTATTGCCTTCGTTTGCGATGCGGGGATGGGCTCCAGCGCGATGGGCGCAACCACCTTCCGTAAACGCCTGGAAAAAGCAGGGCTGGCAATAGAAGTTAAACATTACGCCATAGAAAACGTGCCTGCGGATGCGGATATCGTTGTCACTCACGCCAGTCTGGAAGGGCGCGTGAAACGTGTGACGGATAAACCGCTGATATTGATTAATAACTATATTGGCGATCCAAAACTCGACACTTTATTTAATCAATTAACCGCCGAACATAAAAACTGATTGCAGAGGTAAAAATGAAAACCAAAGTTGCTGCTATTTATGGCAAGCGGGATGTCCGTCTGCGCGAATTTGAATTGCCAGAAATTACCGATAATGAACTGTTAGTGAGTGTAATTTCTGACAGCGTCTGTTTATCGACCTGGAAAGCGGCGTTACTCGGTAGTGAACATAAACGCGTACCCGACGATTTAGAAAATCATCCGGTCATTACCGGGCATGAATGTGCCGGGGTTATTGTCGAAGTGGGTAAAAATCTCACCGACAAATATAAAAAAGGTCAGCGTTTTGTATTGCAACCGGCGATGGGGTTACCAAGCGGATATTCAGCGGGCTACAGCTACGAATATTTTGGCGGTAACGCCACCTATATGATTATTCCAGAGGTAGCCATTAATTTGGGCTGCGTATTACCGTATCACGGCTCTTATTTTGCTGCGGCGTCGCTGGCAGAGCCTATGTGCTGCATTATTGGCGCTTATCATGCCAATTATCACACCACGCAATATGTTTATGAGCATCGCATGGGCGTCAAACCTGGCGGCAATATTGCACTGCTGGCGTGTGCAGGTCCGATGGGAATTGGCGCTATCGATTATGCCATTAACGGCGGCATACAACCGTCGCGGGTGGTGGTGGTCGATATCGACGACAAACGCCTGGCGCAGGTACAGAAGCTGCTGCCGGTGGAACTGGCGGCCAGTAAAGGCATTGAGCTGGTGTATGTGAATACCAAAGGGATGAGCGATCCTGTCCAGATGCTGCGGGCGCTTACAGGAGATGCCGGGTTCGATGACATTTTTGTTTATGCGGCGGAGCCTGCTGTTGTTGAAATGGCGGATGAATTGCTGGCGGAGGATGGCTGCCTGAACTTCTTTGCCGGGCCGACAGATAAAAACTTCAAAGTGCCGTTTAATTTCTACAACGTCCATTACAACAGCACGCACGTCGTCGGTACATCCGGTGGTTCAACGGACGACATGAAAGAGGCGATTGCCCTTAGCGCCACTGGGCAGTTACAGCCGTCGTTTATGGTGACCCATATCGGTGGCCTGGATGCGGTGCCAGAAACCGTGCTCAATCTGCCGGATATCCCTGGCGGTAAAAAACTCATTTATAACGGCGTGACCATGCCGCTCACTGCCATTGCCGATTTTGCCGAAAAAGGCAAAACCGATCCGCTGTTTAAAGAGCTGGCGCGGCTGGTTGAGGAAACGCACGGCATCTGGAATGAACAGGCCGAGAAATATCTGCTGGCGCAATTTGGCGTTGATATCGGGGAGGCCGCGCAATGATGTCCCTGGCGTGGCCATTATTTCGCGTTACGGAACAGGCAGCGTTGGCTGCCTGGCCGCAAACCGGATGTGGCGACAAAAATAAAATTGATGGCCTGGCGGTCACCGCGATGCGCCAGGCATTAAACGACGTCGCTTTTCGTGGACGAGTGGTTATCGGCGAAGGAGAAATTGACCATGCGCCAATGCTGTGGATTGGCGAAGAGGTAGGCAAAGGCGATGGGCCAGAAGTCGATATCGCGGTTGATCCCATTGAAGGCACGCGGATGGTGGCGATGGGGCAGAGCAATGCGCTGGCGGTCATGGCTTTCGCCCCTCGAGATAGCCTGCTACACGCGCCCGATATGTATATGAAAAAGCTGGTTGTTAATCGACTGGCTGCCGGGGCGATTGATCTGTCTTTGCCTCTGGCGGACAACTTGCGTAACGTGGCGCGGGCGTTAGGTAAACCGCTGGACAAGCTGCGTATGGTTACGTTGGATAAACCGCGCCTGAGTGCCGCGATTGAGGAAGCAACACAGCTGGGCGTGAAGGTTTTCGCCCTGCCGGATGGCGATGTCGCCGCCAGCGTACTGACCTGCTGGCAGGATAATCCTTACGATGTGATGTACACCATCGGTGGCGCACCGGAAGGCGTTATTTCTGCCTGTGCTGTTAAAGCGTTGGGTGGGGATATGCAGGCGGAATTAATCGATTTTTGCCAGGCCAAAGGTGACTACACCGAAAATCGGCAAATCGCAGAGCAGGAGCGTAAGCGTTGCAAGGCAATGGGCGTTGACGTTAACCGTGTGTACTCGCTCGATGAACTGGTGAGGGGGAACGATATCCTCTTTAGCGCTACGGGCGTGACGGGCGGCGAGTTGGTGAACGGTATCCAACAGACGGCGAATGGGGTGCGGACGCAGACATTACTGATCGGCGGCGCGGACCAAACGTGTAATATAATAGACTCCCTGCATTGATGGTGATCTATCGGAAGACCAATGGCGACGCTGACAGAAGATGATGTGCTTGAGCAACTGGATGCACAGGACAATTTATTGTCATTTATGAAAACTGCACATGCCATTTTGCTCCAGGGAATACGCCAGTTTCTGCCGTCGCTGTTTGTCGATAACGATGAAGAGATCGTCGAATATGCAGTGAAGCCGTTACTCGCCCAAAGCGGCCCGCTTGACGATATTGATGTTGCGCTGCGTTTGATTTATGCGCTGGGGAAAATGGATAAATGGCTGTATGCCGATATCACGCACTTTTCCCAGTACTGGCATTACCTGAACGAACAGGATGAAACGCCCGGATTTACCGATGATATAACCTGGGATTTTATCAGCAATGTCAACAGTATAACTCGCAATGCGACGCTCTATGACGCGTTGAAAGCGATGAAGTTCGCCGATTTCGCCGTCTGGTCAGAGGCGCGTTTTAGCGGGATGGTCAAAACGGCGCTGACGCTGGCAGTAACGACAACTTTAAAGGAATTAACGCCGTGAAAATCGAACTGACGGTGAATGGACTAAAGGTACAGGCGCAGTACTCTGATGATGAAATTGAGAATGTACATAAACCGCTACTGCGTATGCTGGCGGCCTTACAGGCGGTAAATCCGCAGCGACGTACGGTGGTTTTTCTTTGCGCTCCGCCGGGGACGGGTAAATCTACCTTAACTACCTTCTGGGAATATCTCGCGCAACAAGACCCTGAATTACCCGCTATCCAGACGCTCCCGATGGATGGTTTTCACCATTACAATAGCTGGCTGGATGCGCATCAATTGCGCCCCTTCAAAGGCGCACCAGAGACATTCGACGTTGCGAAACTGGCGGAAAATCTGTGCCAGGTAGTGGAAGGGGATTGTACGTGGCCGCAGTACGATCGACAAAAGCATGATCCTGTTGAAGATGCGTTGCACGTTACCGCACCACTCGTCATCGTCGAAGGAAACTGGTTGTTGCAGGACGACGAGAAGTGGTGCCAGCTTGCGCAATTTTGTGATTTCTCGATCTTTATCAACGCGCCAGCTACTGCGTTGCGGGAACGACTGGTGGGGCGAAAGCTGGCGGGAGGGTTATCGCTGGCAGACGCAGAAGCTTTTTATGACCGTACCGACGGGCCGAATGTTCGCCGGGTGCTTGAAGAGAGTCTGCCTGCAAATTTGACCTTAATGATGACCGCTACGGGTGAATATCGTCTGGTGGATTAACATCCTTCACTACACCGCCTTCCAGTCGCACCACACGAGAGAAATGACGCCGGGTAAATGCGGCGTCATGACTGATTGCTACGACGCTTGTGCCTTGCTGGCGGCACTTTTCCAGCCAGCTTTCAAACACGCTCAACCAATTTTCGTCAAAATCCCGACTCGGCTCGTCCAGCAGCAATAGTGGCGGAGAGAGTGCTTCCAGGCAGGCGACGGCGACCATCCGTCGCTGCGCACTGTGCAGATCTAACGGATGCGCACTGGCAACATCTGCTAACTGACAGCATTGCAGGGCAGCATTGGTACGTTGAGTGATTTCATCCGCCGGGCATTTTTGTAGTTTCAAACCAAATGCGATCTCGTCGGCGACGGTGCTGTGAAACAGTTGGTTTTCCGCTTCCTGAAACAGTACGCCAATCTTTGCCGCGCGCTGGCGGTTTTTCAGGTTTTTCATCGCCTGTTGTTGCAGCATAACCGTACCGGCTGTGGGCGTAAGAAGACCTGCCATTATCCGCAACAGCGTCGATTTTCCCGCGCCATTGTCGCCGGTCAGTGCCAACCATTCACCTTGTTTGAGTTGCAGAGAAATGTCGAAAAGACAATCCGTTACTGCACTTGGCCAGCGATAAGTTACCTGATTTAACGTTAACATAATGGCTGGATCGCTCCGTTTTGCAGGTGCCACGCCTGCTGGCAGTAGTTCAGGAAAGGCGTGCGATGACGTTCAAAAAGAATAATCAGCGAACCACGTTCAAACGCCCAGTGTTGTAAGCGCTGCAACAGCATTTCGCTGGCCTGCGGCGTCAGGCGGCTAAAGGCTTCATCAAGAATTAAGAGCTTTGGCTGCATCGCGATGGCGCAGGCAACGACCACGCGCTGTGTCTCTCCACCGGAGAGTGTTGTCGGGTGACGATGGCGCAACGGCTGGCACTCGGTCAGAGTCAGGGCGGCATCAATCCGCGCCATAATCTCTTCTTCAGCAAGACACAGATTTTCTGGCCCAAAGGCAACTTCTTCTTCCACGCTAAAGGTACAGCCGGAGAGTTGCAAATAGGGCGATTGCTGGACAAGCTGGATAGTGGCGGATTGCTCATTGAGCGGGATCTGTCCAATGGGCGTACCGAGAAGCGTCCCCGTGCCGGCTATCTCTCCTGGCAGAAAGTCCGGATACCAGCCCGCCATCAGCTGTGCCAGCGTACTTTTGCCACTGCCGTTGTCACCAAAGATGGCGACCATCCCCGGTTTGGCATAGTGAAAGTCATAACAGAACGGAGGATGCGTTGAGTGTGTCGGGCAATAGCGAAACTGTTCTAACGTAACCATATCCACACTCCGAATTCAGCCAGCATTAGCAAGATCATGGCGTAACGTGCTACGCGTTGTAGGGTGCTATCGGCTGGTGCCCATAACGTAGTGCGCCTATTGTTGATTCGAAATGCCCGCATATCCAGCGCCGCACCACGGACAGCAAGATCGTTAAGCGCATTGTGTGTTAGCGGAATAATTAACGCGGGCATCGCACGTAAACGCTGATACCAGCCCTCATCCAGCGGCACGCCGCGGGCGCGCTGTGCTTCATGAATAATCGCTAATTGCCGTTTTAATTGCTCGACGACCAATAACGGCCCGGCGAACAGATAAGCGACGCCCGGCGGCAGGCGAGAAGCAAACAGAGCGCGGATAAAACGTTGCACGGGGACGAATTGCATCCACAACTGCGAGGTTGAAACAATCGCCAGAATCCGCAACCAGAGCGTAATGGCATACGTCCAACGTTCCGGCGAACGCGGCGTGCCGCTAAGCCATTCTGTTAGCCAGCCACCGTGTACCAGCCACAGCCCGGCTCCCAGCGAGAACATCAGCCAGGAGACATATTTTGCCCGCCGCCGCGTGGCCTTTAGCGCAATAAGGCAGAAAAAGGTCGCCGCGCTATAGACTGGCAATATTGTCTGCGCGGGCAGGATTAGCGTGGTGCAGGCCGCCAATGCCCACAGTGTTAATGAGGTAAATGGATGCATTTAGCGCACAGCAGCCATTGCCGGGAAATGCCGCGTGGTGCGAATCGGCAGTTGTCGGAGCAAAAGCCAGACAATCACTGCTGTAAGAATTTTATCGACCAGGTTTGCGCCTATCACCGTAATCGCCACCGACTCCACCAGGTTTTGCCCCATAGAGTGCATCCAGGCTACGAACAAATCGGCTCCGCTTCCTGTCACGCCGCCGAACAGCGCAGTACGCAGCGGTACAGCGACGACCGTTACCGCAAGCGTAATAATCACGCCGCTGACAACGACTTTTGGCAGAGTGCGAAACCAACCCGCTCGCGCCAGCCAACCGGCGACCAGGCCGATGACCATCGCGACGGGCGCAAATGCAGCGGCGATCGGATCAGTTAGCAATCCCCAGAGTAAATTGGTCAGTAAGCCGGTCAACATGCCAATAACCGGGCCAAGTAGTACCGCGCTAATGAGCGTACCGATTGAGTCGAGAAAAATAGGTAATTTAACCATGCTGGCCAGTTGCCCGCCGATCATATTGATGGCGATAGATATAACGATCAACACCAGTGCCTGACTGGAAAAGTGGCGACGCGCCATAAGAAAACCTCTCTGCAAATAGTTATTTAACGGGGGAAATATGCAACTCGTCGTAACCAGAAAGCGCGCAAGGTTGGCGGCTAAACGCCAGTTCCTCAAGGCTGCCGATCACCAGTTCAAGCGTGGTGCGTACGGTACAGCCGGGCATCATGTGGCCGCCAAGCATCGCGCCGCGTGGGTCAGAAACGCAGAGATGAAGATGCTCGCCAGTGTGTTCCAGCGTGCCGTTCAGTGCGATCACTTCGAACTTGCCGCTTAGTAGGGCCGTGTTTTCTTGCCCGGCATAGCGTAAGGCGACGTCAGTCAGACTGCCGGTACAACCGGCAATCCACGCGGCGTGGAGTTGTTGTTGCTGCGCGAAGGCGCGTAATTGGGAGAGAACTTCCTGCCCGGGGAGCAGGCGCAGCGCGTAAAAGCGTGCGGAGGAAGAATATGGGTAGGGCAATGTCATCATTGGAGTACTCCGAAACTCGGACGTATTGCGGATAATATCGACGCTGCATCAGTCATATTCTGATATAAGTCAGGGTT
Source organism: Escherichia sp. E4930 (assembly GCF_005845405.1). Lineage (NCBI taxonomy): Bacteria > Pseudomonadati > Pseudomonadota > Gammaproteobacteria > Enterobacterales > Enterobacteriaceae > Escherichia > Escherichia sp. E4930. The sequence continues at coordinate 13,019 of NZ_VCDZ01000011.1, forward strand.
TGTGACGGCACAACGAAAAGATTTTGCTACGCTTATTCGTGATTCTGCAAAGTGGAATAAATTCCAACGCATCAGGCCGGAAAACGTGACGCAAGTCAGATAATTGTCTTCTTTGACTGGACAATCATTCCTTTTATTCCATGTTTCGCTTATCCTAGCTGAAGCGTTTCAGTCGATTAAATGTTCGACAATTAACCAATCAGTCGCAGTTTGCGACAGGTAAGGTTTCCCCGAACGATTTGCTGGATTACTCTGTCTGGCAAATTTGCTCAGGGAAAGCCTTGCAGGAGATCTATGACCGTACGCGTAGCGATAAATGGCTTCGGTCGCATCGGGCGTAATGTGGTTCGTGCTTTGTATGAATCAGGACGCCGTGCGGAAATTACCGTGGTGGCAATCAACGAACTGGCGGATGCTGCGGGCATGGCGCATTTGTTGAAATATGACACCAGTCATGGCCGTTTTGCATGGGAAGTCCGTGAGGAACGTGATCAACTTTTTGTTGGTGATGATGCCATCCGCGTATTGCATGAACGTTCACTGCAATCGCTTCCCTGGCGTGAACTAGGCGTTGATGTGGTTCTCGACTGCACCGGCGTATACGGCACCCGCGAGCATGGCGAAGCGCACATTGCCGCCGGGGCCAAAAAAGTGCTCTTTTCACATCCTGGCAGTAACGATCTCGACGCGACCGTTGTTTACGGCGTCAATCAGGATCAACTTCGTGCGGAACACCGCATCGTTTCTAACGCTTCCTGTACCACGAATTGCATAATTCCTGTCATCAAATTGTTGGATGATGCGTACGGTATTGAGTCCGGCACTGTGACCACAATTCACTCCGCCATGCACGATCAACAGGTTATTGATGCGTACCATCCTGACCTGCGCCGCACCCGGGCAGCCAGCCAGTCGATCATTCCGGTCGATACTAAACTGGCCGCCGGTATCACACGATTTTTTCCGCAATTTAACGATCGCTTTGAAGCGATTGCTGTACGTGTGCCAACCATAAATGTGACGGCAATCGATTTAAGCGTGACGGTGAAGAAACCTGTAAAAGCCAATGAAGTCAACCTGTTGCTGCAAAAAGCAGCACAAGGTGCATTTCATGGTATAGTTGACTATACGGAATTACCGTTGGTCTCTGTAGATTTTAACCACGATCCGCACAGTGCCATTGTCGATGGCACCCAAACCCGGGTCAGTGGCGCACACCTGATCAAAACGTTGGTCTGGTGCGATAACGAATGGGGCTTTGCTAACCGAATGCTCGACACGACGTTAGCTATGGCTACTGTTGCTTTCAGGTAAGACGCAAGCAGCGTCTGCAAAACTTTTAGAATCAACGAGAGGATTCACCATGTCTGTAATTAAGATGACCGATCTGGATCTTGCTGGGAAACGTGTATTTATCCGTGCGGATCTGAACGTACCAGTAAAAGACGGGAAAGTAACCAGCGACGCGCGTATCCGTGCTTCTCTGCCGACCATCGAACTGGCCCTGAAACAAGGCGCAAAAGTGATGGTAACTTCCCACCTGGGTCGTCCTACCGAAGGCGAGTACAACGAAGAATTCTCTCTGCTGCCGGTTGTTAACTACCTGAAAGACAAACTGTCTAACCCGGTTCGTCTGGTTAAAGATTACCTCGACGGCGTTGACGTTGCTGAAGGTGAACTGGTTGTTCTGGAAAACGTTCGCTTCAACAAAGGCGAGAAGAAAGACGACGAAACCCTGTCCAAAAAATACGCTGCACTGTGTGACGTGTTCGTAATGGACGCATTCGGTACTGCTCACCGCGCGCAAGCTTCTACTCACGGTATCGGTAAATTCGCTGATGTTGCGTGCGCAGGCCCGCTGCTGGCAGCTGAACTGGACGCGCTGGGTAAAGCACTGAAAGAACCTGCTCGCCCGATGGTGGCTATCGTTGGTGGTTCTAAAGTATCTACCAAACTGACCGTTCTCGACTCCCTGTCTAAAATCGCTGACCAGCTGATCGTAGGTGGTGGTATCGCTAACACCTTTATCGCGGCACAAGGCCACGATGTGGGTAAATCTCTGTACGAAGCTGACCTGGTTGACGAAGCAAAACGTCTGCTGACCATCTGCGACATCCCGGTTCCGTCTGACGTTCGCGTAGCGACTGAGTTCTCTGAAACCGCTCCGGCTACTCTGAAATCTGTTAACGATGTGAAAGCTGACGAGCAGATCCTGGATATCGGTGATGCTTCCGCTCAGGAACTGGCTGAAATCCTGAAGAATGCGAAAACCATTCTGTGGAACGGTCCGGTTGGCGTGTTCGAATTCCCGAACTTCCGCAAAGGTACTGAAATCGTGGCTAACGCTATCGCAGACAGCGAAGCGTTCTCCATCGCTGGCGGCGGCGACACTCTGGCAGCAATCGACCTGTTCGGCATTGCTGACAAAATCTCCTACATCTCCACTGGCGGCGGCGCATTCCTCGAATTCGTGGAAGGTAAAGTACTGCCTGCAGTAGCGATGCTCGAAGAGCGCGCTAAGAAGTAAAAAATCACAGGGCAGGGAAACCTGCCCTTGTTGCAGCGCGCTTTTAAAGCACGCACTTTTTCATACTCTAAATAATTCGAGTTGCAGCACAGTAACTTGAAGTATGACGAGTATAAGGCCCGACGATACAGGACAAGAGACATGTCTAAGATTTTTGATTTCGTAAAACCTGGCGTAATCACTGGTGATGACGTACAGAAAGTTTTCCAGGTAGCAAAAGAAAACAACTTCGCACTGCCAGCAGTAAACTGCGTCGGTACTGACTCCATCAACGCCGTACTGGAAACCGCTGCTAAAGTTAAAGCGCCGGTTATCGTTCAGTTCTCCAACGGTGGTGCTTCCTTTATCGCTGGTAAAGGCGTGAAATCTGACGTTCCGCAGGGCGCTGCTATCCTGGGTGCGATCTCTGGTGCGCATCACGTTCATCAGATGGCTGAACATTATGGTGTTCCGGTTATCCTGCATACCGACCACTGCGCGAAGAAACTGCTGCCGTGGATCGACGGTCTGCTGGACGCGGGTGAAAAACACTTCGCTGCTACTGGTAAGCCGCTGTTCTCTTCTCACATGATCGACCTGTCTGAAGAATCTCTGCAAGAGAACATCGAAATCTGCTCTAAATACCTGGAGCGCATGTCCAAAATCGGCATGACTCTGGAAATCGAACTGGGTTGCACCGGTGGTGAAGAAGACGGCGTGGACAACAGCCACATGGACGCTTCTGCACTGTACACCCAGCCGGAAGACGTTGATTACGCATACACCGAGCTGAGCAAAATCAGCCCGCGTTTCACCATCGCAGCGTCCTTCGGTAACGTACACGGTGTTTACAAGCCGGGTAACGTTGTTCTGACCCCGACCATCCTGCGTGATTCTCAGGAATATGTTTCTAAGAAACACAATCTGCCGCACAACAGCCTGAACTTCGTATTCCACGGTGGTTCCGGTTCTACTGCTCAGGAAATCAAAGACTCCGTAAGCTACGGTGTAGTTAAAATGAACATCGATACCGACACCCAATGGGCGACCTGGGAAGGTGTTCTGAACTACTACAAAGCGAACGAAGCTTACCTGCAGGGCCAGCTGGGCAACCCGAAAGGCGAAGATCAGCCGAACAAGAAATACTACGATCCGCGCGTATGGCTGCGTGCCGGTCAGACTTCGATGATCGCTCGTCTGGAAAAAGCATTCCAGGAACTGAACGCGATCGACGTTCTGTAAGATATTCCTTTCTGCTTATCTCAAGGCCCGCTCTGCGGGTCTTTTTTTCGCCAAAAGCAAAATTGCCTGATGCGCTACGCTTATCAGGCCTACACGTATTCTGCAATATATTGAATTTGCAGGTTTTTGTAGGCCGAATAAGGCGTTCACGCCGCATCCGGTATGACAAAGCGCACATTGTCATCTGTCTGAGACCCGCTCTGCGGGTCTTTTTTTTCGCCAAAAGCAAAATTGCCTGATGCGCTACGCTTATCAGGCCTACACGAATCCTGCAATATATTGAATTTGCAGGTTTTTGTAGGCCGGATAAGGCGTTCACGCCGCATCCGGCATGACAAAGCGCTCATTGTCATCTGTCTGAGGCCCGCTCTGCGGGTCTTTCTTTCGCCAAAAGCAAGGTGATGTACTTAAGAAATCTGTGATCTATTTGGCAAAATTATGCTTTATTGTTTACCCTTGTCAGACTGCCCGTCGTAAGGCGGCGGAGTATGTTTCTCCAATTTAAGTCAGTTGAAAAGGAATATTGAATGGAAGATTTGAAAGTTGTCGATAGCATAAACGGCGCAGGATCCTGGTTGGTAAATAACCAGGCGCTGTTGCTGAGTTATGCTGTAAACATCGTGGCGGCACTCGCGATCATCATCGTTGGTTTGATTATCGCGCGGATGATTTCCAACGCGGTGAATCGCCTGATGATCTCCCGTAACATAGATGCCACCGTTGCTGATTTTCTTTCTGCATTAATCCGTTATGCAATTATCGCCTTTACGTTAATTGCAGCACTGGGCCGCGTGGGCGTACAAACCGCATCGGTCATTGCCGTACTCGGTGCCGCAGGTTTAGCTGTAGGTCTGGCCTTGCAGGGGTCACTGTCTAACCTGGCTGCTGGCGTTTTGCTGGTTATGTTCCGCCCGTTCCGTGCAGGAGAATATGTTGACCTCGGCGGCGTTGCTGGTACTGTGCAGAGTGTGCAGATTTTCTCCACCACCATGCGTACCGCAGACGGTAAAATAATTGTTATTCCGAACGGTAAAATTATTGCCGGTAATATTATTAACTTCTCTCGTGAGCCGGCGCGCCGTAACGAATTTATTATTGGCGTAGCGTATGATTCTGATATCGATCAGGTTAAGCAGATCCTGACCGATATTATTCAGTCCGAAGATCGTATTTTAAAAGATCGTGAAATTACCGTACGCCTGAACGAACTTGGCGCATCGTCGATTAATTTCGTCGTGCGTGCCTGGAGCAACAGTGGCGATCTGCAAAACGTGTACTGGGATGTGCTGGAACGTATTAAACGTGAATTTGATGCTGCTGGCATCAGCTTCCCGTATCCACAAATGGATGTGAACTTCAAGCGGGTGAAAGAGAGCAATAGCTAATTATGTACGAGGGCTTATCAAGGTGATAAGCCCTCATTTTTAACAACTAAAATCAAACTTCATATTTTTAAAGTCCAGCCAGGCATTACCTGCACCGAAATTATATCCACCGAAATACTCTTCAAACTCAATATAATAAGGCGACATTCCGTTTGGTATAGACTGCACGGGCGCCATTGAACCACCGAGATGATTGGGCAGATGTGCACTATGCCACTGGTGAGTTTCACATTTACTCTTTCCCTCTGCATCTTTAGAAAAATAACGAATGGACTGATATTCCGTATTATTTCTTTCTGTGGGGCTAATTCCCGCATTAGGATCAAAAGCGCGCGGCTCGCATGAAATCGCCAGATTGAAAGCCAGTGACTGCTCAGGAATGGTGCCCATTTTACGGTATACAAAATTGCTTTCAGGCGTATCTTTTGGCCTGACGTTAGCCTGAAAATAACTAAACGCACTGCCAATAGTCAGCCATTCTGGCGTATCTTGCTGGTCGCGATAGTGGTTAGGTATAAGTTCAGGTGGCTCACAAAATGGGCCGTTGAACTCGTGCTGGGTGAGTAAGATTACGGCATAAGAACAGCCTAATATATCTTCCATCCGAAATAGCCGTGGATGTCGTTGCTTTTCTGCCTGCCAGAAAACATAAAGGTCTGGATCTTTGGGTGGGGGGCAGGATTCAAAATTCTCAAACACATCCAATATTGCTTCCGTACAGGGTGTTCCGCCATCGTTGTGCTCGGGCGCAACAGCAAAGAAGGATAACGCGACAATCTCTGGCCCATAAATCCGATAATCTTCCGGCAACAGCAGGGTAAATCCATGATTCAATGGGAAACCATTATTTGGATCCAGCGGCCACTGTTCGGGCGTTATGCCTGGCGGTAGGCCAAAGCACCAACCTTGTTGGCGCGGCATATTTTCGTGGATAGGGTAGGGGAGAAGAGTGAGATCATAGGCTTGCATAGTGTTAGTCCTTTACAACGCTAGCAGGAAAGAGAGCCATAACGCCGTTTATGTTATGGGGAAGATGAGATCTTTATCCTAAAATCAGTTACCGAATAGAATTATTTATTTTTTTATTAAAATTATTTATATGCTATTAGCATTATAAATTTTATCTAATAACAATCCCGCGCTATAGTCTCTTTATCAGATAATTAGTTCGGAATGTTCAACGTGTTTTCTTATTATTTTCAAGGTCTTGCACTTGGTGCTGCTATGATTCTACCGCTTGGCCCGCAAAATGCTTTTGTGATGAATCAGGCATTCGCCGTCAGTACCACATTATGATTGCTTTGCTCTGCGCGATAAGCGATTTGGTCCTGATTTGTGCCGGGATTTTTGGTGGTAGCGCGTTATTGATGCAGTCACCGTGGTTGCTGGCGCTGGTGACCTGGGGCGGTGTGGCCTTCTTGCTGTGGTATGGCTTTGGTGCTTTTAAAACGGCGATGAGCAGCAATATTGAGCTGGTTAGTGCTGAAGTGATGAAGCAGGGACGTTGGAAAATTATTGCCACTATGCTGGCAGTAACCTGGCTGAATCCGCATGTTTACCTGGATACCTTTGTGGTATTGGGCAGTCTGGGCGGGCAACTTGAGCCAGATCCCAAACGTTGGTTTGCGCTCGGGACGATCAGTGCCTCTTTCCTGTGGTTTTTTGGTCTGGCGTTATTAGCCGCCTGGCTGGCGCCGCGTTTGCGTACCGCCAAAGCGCAGCGCATTATCAATCTCGTGGTGGGCTGCGTTATGTGGATTATCGCCCTACAACTGGCGAAAGAGGGTGTTGCTCATGCACAAGCCTTGTTCAGTTAGGCGCTATCTGATGGAAAAATAAAACAGAGACGCTAAGCTTGCCTCCAGAGGTCCTGAATTTTGGGCAAGTCAATTAACACGGAGAGACTAACGTGAAGTTCAAAGTTATCGCCCTGGCGGCATTGATGGGTTTCAGCGGGATGGCTGTGCAGGCCAATGAACTACCGGATGGTCCGCACATTGTCACTTCAGGAACGGCAAGCGTTGATGCGGTGCCAGATATCGCTATTCTTGCTATTGAAGTTAACGTGACGGCGAAGGACGCCGCTTCTGCCAAGAAGCAGGCGGATGAGCGTGTCGCGCAATATATTTCTTTCCTTGAACTCAATCAGATCGCGAAAAAAGATATAAGTTCCGCGAATTTGCGTACCCAGCCAGACTACGATTACCAGGATGGTAAAAGTATTCTGAAAGGCTATCGTGCCGTGAGAACGGTGGAAGTCACGCTTCGTCAGTTAGACAAACTGAATTCCTTGCTGGATGGCGCGCTGAAGGCCGGACTCAACGAAATTCGTTCTGTGTCGTTGGGCGTGGCACAGCCAGATGCCTATAAAGACAAAGCGCGTAAGGCAGCGATTGATAACGCGATTCATCAGGCTCAGGAGCTGGCGAACGGCTTTAATCGCAAACTGGGGCCGGTATATAGCGTGCGCTACCATGTTTCCAATTATCAGCCCAGCCCAATGGTACGCATGATGAAAGCTGATGCCGCGCCGGTTTCCGCCCAGGAAACTTACGAGCAGGCCGCTATTCAGTTTGATGATCAGGTCGATGTAGTCTTCCAGTTAGAACCAGTGGATCAACAACCCGCTAAAGCACCTGCCGCACAATAATACTTGTAGCCCGGCTTATTTGTCGGGCTAATGTCTTTATCTGATATCGCCTCTTTTTTCTGTAATTTTCTGTAAAACCATGACGCAAGCACCTATCTTTGCTTGCGATTTCATTAAGGATTAACTTACTGAAACGGTTAAGCGGACAGGGATGTTTGGAGGAAGCGGCGATGGATATTTTTATTTCGAAAAAGATGCGCAATTTTATTTTATTAGCGCAAACCAATAATATTGCCCGAGCGGCAGAAAAGTTACATATGACTGCTTCGCCGTTCGGCAAAAGTATTGCCGCGCTAGAGGAGCAAATTGGTTATACATTATTTACCCGTAAAGATAATAACATCAGCCTTAATAAAGCCGGGCAGGAGCTTTATCAAAAGCTTTTCCCTGTTTACCAACGGCTTTCTGCTATCGATAATGAAATTCATAATTCTGGACGTCGTTCTCGTGAAATTGTGATTGGTATCGATAATACCTATCCGACGATTATTTTTGATCAGTTAATTAGCCTGGGTGATAAGTACGAAGGCGTGACGGCCCAGCCGGTTGAATTCAGCGAAAATGAGGTTATCGACAATCTCTTCTATCGTCAGCTTGATTTTATTATCTCTCCGCAGCATGTTTCCGCTCGTGTACACGGGTTGGATAATCTAACAATGAGTGAACTGCCGCCGCTGCGACTGGGGTTTCTCGTTTCTCGCCGTTATGAAGAGCGTCAGGAGCAGGAGTTATTACAGGAGTTGCCCTGGTTACAGATGCGCTTTCAAAACCGTGCTAATTATGAAGCGATGATAGATGCGAACATGCGCCCTTGTGGGATCAATCCAACAATTATTTATCGCCCATACAGTTTTATGGCCAAAATCAGCGCCGTTGAGCACGGACATTTTCTTACGGTGATCCCACATTTTGCATGGCGGCTGGTGAACCCAGCTACGTTGAAATATTTTGATGCACCGCATACGCCAATGTATATGCAGGAATACCTTTATTCACTGAAAAATCATCGCTATACCGCCACGCTGCTACAGCAAATTGCTGAAGATCGTGACGGTACGAGCGATTAACCCAGCATTGAGCCCGTTTCGATCAAATTACGATGCAGATCGAAAACGTGGCTAAGATCGTGGTGAATATGCCCGCCGGGTGCATTCTCCAGATAGCGGTGCAGATAGTCACGGTACATCGGATGTGCGCAGTTATCGATGATAGTGCGCGCGCGCTGAAGTGGAGAGAGGCCACGCAAGTCGGCGATCCCTTGTTCTGTGATGATCACTTTCACGCTGTGTTCGCTGTGATCAACATGGCTGCACATAGGCACGACGGTTGAGATCTTGCCTTCTTTAGCAATCGACGGCGCCATAAAGATCGACAGATACGCGTTGCGTTCAAAATCACCGCTACCGCCGATACCATTCATTAAATTAACGCCGACTACGTGCGTTGAGTTGGCGTGTCCGTAAATATCAAACTCGAGGCCGACATTCAGAGCGATAACACCAAGGCGGCGGATAATTTCTGGGTTATTGGAAATCTCTTGCGGACGTAACACAATGCGACTGGCGAAGTAATCCATATTGGCGTAAATCTTGCGCAGTGAATCGGCAGAAATTGTCAGACTGGAGGCGCTGGCCCCGGTAATTTTGCCGGTTTCCAGAAGATGAACCACAGACTCCTGTAGCACTTCTGAATACATCATAAACGGAGGAATTTCCGGGTTTTCCCCCAGACGCGCCATTACCGCATTATTGATGTTGCCTACCCCGCTTTGCAGTGGCAGAAATTCCCGCGGAATGCGCCCCTGCGCCATTTCGCGCAACAAGAAGGTGACCACATTGTCGGCGATTTGCTGGCACATAGGATTTTGTTTATCCAGCGAGTTGCCTGCATCAGGTAAGTTGGTTTCCACGACGGCGACAATTTTTTTCGGATCGATTTGTACATAGCGAGTACCGACGCGATCCATCGCATGGAAGATCGACACGCTATTGCGCCGCGGTGGTGCGCCTGGAGTCACAATATCCGCCAGTTCTGCAACGCGCGGATCGTGATAATGATTGAGTTCAATGATCACTTTCTTTGCGCGCAGCAACCAGGTCGGGGCATTACCGATCCCACTGGTTAACCAGACACGACCATCCGGAGCGAGGGCTGAGGCTTCAATTACCGCAACATCGATGTCGCCGAAAAAGCCGTAGTTGACCATTTGCGCAACTTCGCTCAAATGCAGATCAACAAAACTAACCGATCCCTGATTGATCTTTTTACGTAATCCCGATGATGTCTGGTATGGCGCGCGCCATGAAACGGCGTCAGCTTCAGAGAGTATGTCATCGGCGGCGGCGCTAATCGACGCTCCGGTCAGCAGGCGAATTTGATACGTTTTTTTCGCCTCATGTTGTTCATTGGCGCGACGGGCAATGGCGACAGGAAGAGCCTTGGGCGAACCCGCAGGGGTAAAACCACTGAATGCCACCATATCGTTGTGCTGGATTATTTCCGCCGCTTCATCGGCGGTCATCCTTGTCCGGGTAATATTCATCCTTTGCTCCTTAGTTCGTGGATCATTAATGACCGACGAAATTAGGTTTACGTTTTTCCAGGAAGGCGTTCATACCTTCCTGATAATCTTCGCTGTCATAAACCGCCCGGCGCATCCCTTGAATACGCTCAAATTCATCTGAATTCATGGTGTGCGCTTCACCCAACACACGCAGCTCTTCCTTGATTACTGCAATGGCTAACGGCGCTTTTTCGGAAATGTGGTGAGCCATTTGTAAGGTGAAATCTTCCAGTTCATCGGCCTCAACAACGTGGTTGAGAATGCCAACAGCCAGCGCGCGTTGAGCGGAGATTGGCGAAGCGGTAAAAATCAGCTCTTTGACAATGTGGAAGCCCGCGTCACGAGTCAGGTTGTGGATCCCCACCAGGTTATACGGTACGCCCAGGTTGACTGGCGTCATTGAGAAGGTAGAAGTACTGGCGGCGATGATCAGATCAGAGCTCATGATCATTTCAAATGCGCCCCCCCAGACGCTACCTTCGACCATCGAAATTACCGGTTTGGGGCATTTTTGGATCACGCGGGTAATTTGACGTAGCGGATCATCGTAAGAGAGCGGATCGCGGCCTCCTGACGGCAACTCATGAATGTCGTGACCTGCGGAAAAGACTTTGGAACCACTTGGGGCGCGCAGAATGATGCAGCGGATTTCTGGACGATTGAGATCGTTTAATGCCTGAATCAGGTCATCAATAAAGACTTTACTTAACGCATTGAGTTTGCGGGCATAGTTAAACTCAATGACCGCCACTTTGTTGATGATAGCTACATTAACATACTGATAAGACATAAAAATTCCCTTAATTAAAATACTGAGTCTGGATAAAATCACTGAGCTGCCGCAAACCTGTGCGCGGCGAGAGCATATTATTTTTGACCGCTAATAGCGTTTGGCTGTAATAGCGATCGAAATCTTCATTAGTGAACAGGTGGTGCAGCACCTCTTCTTCGGTCTGTTTACGCAGCCATTCCACCGACTGTTGTTGCCGCACCTGTTGTAAACGACCGCTGGTAGTCAGTGCGGTTTTGAAATCGATAATTGCGCGCCATATCTCATCGATACCGCATTTTTCCAGTGCACTACAGGTGAGGACCTGTGGCTGCCATTCGTCATATTTGCGGCGCAGAATATGCAGAGCGCTTTCGTACATATGGCGGGTAATGGCAACATTCGTGTGGTTATCACCATCATCTTTGTTGATGACAATCAGATCTGCCATCTCCATCAAACCCTTTTTAATGCCCTGGAGATCATCGCCGCCACCGGCAATCTGTAGCGAGATAAAGCAGTCCACCATGCGGGCGACTTCCGTTTCTGACTGCCCGACGCCGACGGTTTCAACGATCACCACGTCATAACCCGCCGCTTCACATAACAGCATTAACTCCCGCGCCCGCTGGCTGGCGCCGCCAAGGTGACCAGATGACGGAACCGGGCGAATAAACGCTGCATCGGCACGCGCCAGTTCGGTCATGCGAGTCTTATCCCCAAGGATGCTGCCACCGGTCACTGGGCTGCTGGGATCGACGGCAATCACCGCGACCTTAAGCCCCTGGCGAATCAGTAACATGCCAAAGGCTTCAAGAAAGGTACTTTTTCCTGCTCCTGGCGTGCCGGTCAACGCCCAGTCGGCAGGGCGTTACCACAAAACGGCATGATGGCATCAAGCAGTTGAGTGCTGAGTGCCTGATGGCGAGGGTGACGGCTCTCAACCAGCGTCATGGCCTGGGCGAGCGTGGCTCGCTCACCCAGACGCAGGCGTCGAATGCTGTCTGCCAGCGTGGCTTCGTTAATCATGATGTTGGCTAATCCGGTTCAGCACATCACGCACGCTGTCGAGCATGGGAGTACCAGGACCGTAAATCGCCGCCACGCCACGCTCTTGCAGGAAGGCATAATCTTGCGGCGGAATAACGCCACCGGCGACCACGCAAATATCTTCGCGCCCCCATTTTTTCAGGGCTTCAACCAGTTCCGGGATCAGCGTTTTATGTCCTGCTGCAAGCGAGGACGCGCCCACCACATGAACGTCGTTTTCCACTGCCAGGCGGGCGATCTCTTCCGGCGTGGAGAACATGGGACTCAAATCAACGTCGAAACCAAGATCGGAATAGGCGCTGGCAATGACTTTCGCTCCGCGATCGTGTCCATCTTGCCCCATTTTGGCGATCAGAATGCGCGGGCGACGACCATTGTCGGCAAGGAACAGCTCCGTTTGCGCAACAATGGCATCAAACTCGAAGGCTGATTTTTCCGACTGATGATAGCTTTGCGCAATGACGCCGGTAACACACTGGCTCGGTACCAGATAACGGTCAAAAGCGGCTTCCAGCGCATCGGATATTTCACCCAGCGTCGCGCGAACGCGAGCCGCATTAACAGCGGCAGCCAGCAGGTTTTCGTTATGCTGTGCAGCGTGAGTCAGAGCGTTCAACGCGGCGGTTACGGCGGCATCATCACGGGTGGCGCGAATGCGTTCCAGCGAAGCAATTTGCTCGTTACGCACCATCACGTTGTCGATTTCAAGGACATCAGTTTCATCTTCGTGATCCAGTTTGTATTTGTTGACGCCGACGATCACTCGTTTGCCCTGGTCGATCAACGACTGTTCACGAGCAGACGCTTCTTCGATCATCCTTTTTGGCAGACCTGCTTCGATCGCCTTCGCCATGCCTCCGGCTTCGTCGATCTGATCAATGATGGCTCTGGCCTGTTTCACGATCTGATCGGTTAGTGACTCAACGTAATAAGAACCGGCCAGCGGATCGACGGTGCGACAGAGTTCAGACTCTTCCTGAATAATGATCTGGGTGTTACGGGCAATACGTGCCGAAAAATCGGTCGGCAAACCAAGCGCTTCATCAAAGGCATTTGTATGCAGCGACTGGGTTCCGCCAAGGGTAGCTGCCAACGCTTCAATGGTGGTGCGGATAACGTTGTTATACGGATCCTGTTCGGTGAGACTCCAGCCGGAGGTTTGACAGTGGGTGCGTAGCGCCAGCGATTTCGGATCTTTGGCACCAAACCCGCTTACTGCTTCGCTCCAGAGATAGCGTGCGGCGCGCAGCATGGCGACGTTCATAAACAGGTCCATGCCGATACCAAAGAAGAACGACAGGCGCGGGGCGAAGTCATCAATTTTTAAGCCAGCAGAGAGAGCTGCTTTGATGTACTCAATCCCATCGGCGAGAGTAAACGCCACCTGTTGCACACAGTTCGCACCGGCTTCGCCCATGTGGTAGCCGCTGATGCTAATGGTATTGAAGCGCGGCATATTGCTGGAACACCAGGCGATAATGTCAGCGATAATGCGCATAGAAGGTTTCGGTGGGTAAATATAGGTATTGCGGCAGAGGTACTCTTTGAGGATATCGTTCTGAATTGTACCCGTCAGTTTATCGGGGGGAACGCCTTGCTCTTCTGCCGCCACGATATAAAAGGCCAGCACTGGCAGGACTGCGCCGTTCATGGTCATCGAAACCGACATTTTATCCAGCGGGATTTGGTCGAAGAGCACCTTCATATCTTCTACGGTGTCGATAGCGACGCCCGCTTTGCCAACATCGCCCGCCACGCGCGGGTTATCGGAGTCGTAGCCACGGTGGGTGGCAAGGTCAAACGCCACGGAAAGACCTTTTTGCCCGGCAGCCAGATTACGGCGATAAAAAGCGTTGGACTCTTTGGCGGTCGAGAAACCGGCATACTGACGGATGGTCCACGGTTGGGCGGTATACATGGTGGCGCGGGGACCACGAACATAGGGCGGCAAGCCAGGAAGGGTACCGGTCACTTCCAGATTGTCGAGATCGGCTTCGGTATACAGTGGCTTGATGGCGATCCCTTCCGCCGTTTGCTGAACCAGTGAGTCGACGGTTTTCTCCCGACGGCTCAACTCCTTGTTGGCAAGCTGTTGCCACTCTTGCACGTTTGACATTATTTGCTCCATAAAACGCAATAAAAATGAGGGTGTTTGCGCTTACGGTGAGCTTTTTATACGGGTTTGTCGCCAGCAAAAAAAATGGAATGGGGCGTCGTTTTTTGCCGTGTGAGATTTGTCTGTTTTGTGATGTTATTCAAAGAATAAAAAAGAAAAAAAGAAAAACGCCTGATATGTGCTACCAGGCGTTAACTGATTGATTAATCCTGACGAAGCACTTTGTGACCATAGTCGAGCAAAGCATCAGTGACTTTACGCATCATGCGGCTTTCTGGGGCAAAGCGATGCCAGTAAAGCATTCGCCGTTGGAATAGCCCGGGCGTCAGATCAATCAACTCTCCGCTGGCCAATTCTTTTTCAATTTGCAGGTGTGGGATCATACAGCAGGTTGTACCCTGGCGAGCGAGCTGCACGAAGGCTTCGGACGAGTTAACGATATGGCACGGTACGCTACCTGGCGGCAGATCGAAGTTTTGCTGCAAAAATGCCTGGTGCATATCGTCAAGATGGTCAAACGCGACTACTGGTGCTTTGAGCAGCGCAGAGCGGCTTACTCCGTTGGGGAAGTATTTCTCGGCAAACGGTTTGGAGCTGACGAACAGATAGTCGAGCGCGCCAAGTTTATCGACCAGGCAACTAGGCAGCGCCTGATGTTGAATACTCACCGCGCCGACCACTTCACCTCGGCGCAGACGCTCCTGGGTGCGAGTTTCATCTTCCACCTGTAAGTTCAGACGAATAGGCGAATCAGCCAGTACAGGAGCCAGTGCCGGAAGCAACCAGGTTGCCAGACTGTCGGCGTTGACTGCCAGCGAGAGCAGTAGTGGGGTGGAACCGGTTTGTTCATCGCCCAGCCACTCTTCTTCCAGCAGCTCGACCTGGCGAAGCAGTGCCAGTAATTTTTGCCCTTGTTCTGTCGGGCGCGGGGGAACTGTTCGCACCAACAGCGGCTGCCCGAACATATTTTCCAGTTGCTTAATGCGTTGTGAGACGGCTGATTGCGTAATGCACAACTTTTGTGCCGCGCGCTCAAATCCTCGTTCACGTATCACCGCATCCAGTGCCTGTAATGTCCTGTAGTCCGGGCGTTTCATTTCTCTAACCTGCTCCTCAAATATTCTCATGCCGAACTATGACATAATTTTGCTTTGGTTACAGAGTATTTAACGCATACAAAAGCGGTCATAGTGGACATTTTGGTTGGCAATACCGTGCTTTCTAAACCTTTGTGAAGTACCCGGGCCGTGTGTTGTAAAGGTTGGTTTATCGGCCAATAATCCCATTGCGTCTGCGCGGGAGAACGGAGAGTTGGTGCAACGGTTTATGCAGTGGAGCTGAATATCAGGCCCCTTGTCTATCTTTTTCCTGAAGAGCAACATTGCCCGTTATTTTATGGATGAGTTAACCACGCGGCTTGCCAACGGGGTCTGAATCGCTTTTTTTGTATATAATGCGTGTGAAATTTCATACCACAGGCGAAACGATCATGACGCAGGATGAATTGAAAAAAGCAGTAGGATGGGCGGCACTTCAGTATGTTCAGCCCGGCACCATTGTTGGTGTAGGTACAGGTTCCACAGCCGCACACTTTATTGACGCGCTCGGCACGATGAAAGGCCAGATTGAAGGGGCCGTTTCCAGTTCTGATGCTTCCACTGAAAAACTGAAAAGCCTCGGCATTCACGTTTTTGATCTCAACGAAGTCGACAGCCTCGGCATCTACGTTGATGGCGCAGATGAAATCAACGGCCACATGCAGATGATCAAGGGCGGCGGTGCGGCGCTGACCCGTGAAAAAATCATTGCTTCGGTCGCAGAAAAATTTATCTGCATCGCGGACGCCTCCAAGCAGGTCGATATTTTGGGTAAATTCCCGCTGCCGGTTGAAGTTATCCCGATGGCGCGTAGTGCGGTAGCTCGTCAACTGGTGAAACTGGGTGGTCGCCCGGAATACCGTCAGGGCGTAGTGACCGATAACGGTAACGTGATCCTCGACGTCCATGGAATGGAAATTCTTGACCCGGTAGCGTTGGAAAACGCGATTAACGCCATTCCTGGCGTGGTTACTGTTGGTTTGTTTGCTAACCGTGGTGCGGATGTTGCGTTGATCGGTACGCCTGACGGCGTCAAAACCATTGTGAAATGATCTGACGGGGGAACCTCCCCCGTTAAAAAAATTCTCTTCGTTAAATTTGGTGACATGTGTCACGTTTTTAGTCGGCTATTGTCGATTGCTCTAAATAATGTCACTAACCCAGCATATTCATCTAATAAATACATTTGCGTGATATTTCCTCAACATCGAGACGCAAACGTTCATATTGCCGCAATATTATTTTTTGATATGTTGAAAGGCGGATGCAAATCCGCACACAACATTTCAAAGACAGGATTGGGTAAATGGCAAAGGTATCGCTGGAGAAAGACAAGATTAAGTTTCTGTTGGTAGAAGGCGTGCACCAAAAGGCGCTCGAAAGCCTTCGTGCGGCAGGTTATACCAACATCGAATTTCACAAAGGCGCGCTGGATGATGAACAATTAAAAGAATCCATCCGCGATGCCCACTTCATCGGCTTGCGATCCCGTACCCATCTGACCGAAGACGTGATCAATGCTGCTGAAAAACTGGTCGCTATTGGCTGTTTCTGCATTGGGACCAACCAGGTTGATTTGAATGCTGCGGCAAAACGCGGGATCCCGGTATTTAATGCCCCGTTTTCAAATACGCGTTCCGTTGCTGAGCTGGTGATTGGCGAACTTCTGCTGCTGTTGCGCGGAGTGCCGGAAGCCAACGCCAAAGCGCACCGTGGCGTGTGGAACAAACTGGCCGCAGGTTCTTTTGAGGCGCGCGGCAAAAAGCTGGGCATTATTGGTTATGGTCATATTGGTACGCAGTTGGGCATTCTGGCGGAATCGCTGGGGATGTATGTTTACTTCTATGATATTGAAAACAAACTGCCGTTGGGCAACGCCACTCAGGTGCAACATCTTTCCGACCTGCTGAATATGAGCGATGTAGTGAGTCTGCATGTGCCAGAGAATGCGTCTACCAAGAATATGATGGGCGCGAAAGAGATCTCGCTGATGAAGCCCGGCTCATTACTGATTAACGCTTCGCGCGGAACGGTGGTTGATATTCCGGCGCTATGTGACGCTCTGGCGAGCAAACATCTGGCAGGGGCCGCAATCGACGTGTTCCCGACGGAACCGGCGACTAACAGTGATCCGTTTACCTCTCCGCTGTGCGAATTCGACAACGTCCTTCTGACGCCACACATTGGCGGTTCGACTCAGGAAGCGCAGGAGAATATCGGCCTGGAAGTTGCGGGCAAATTAATCAAGTACTCTGACAATGGCTCCACACTCTCTGCGGTGAACTTCCCGGAAGTCTCGCTTCCGTTGCATGGTGGACGCCGTCTGATGCACATTCACGAAAACCGCCCGGGCGTGCTGACTGCGCTGAACAAAATATTTGCCGAGCAGGGCGTCAACATTGCCGCGCAATATCTGCAAACTTCTGCCCAGATGGGTTACGTCGTTATTGATATTGAAGCTGACGAAGACGTTGCTGAAAAAGCGTTACAGGCCATGAAAGCTATTCCGGGTACTGTTCGCGCCCGTCTGCTGTACTAATTCCCCTTCTCTGACAATCAACGGGCAGGTCACTGACTTGCCCGTTTTTTTATCCCTTTTACCGCGCTAATTACAGCATTTGCATCGCTGTGTAATCGCCTTTGCGAGCCTGCTCGAAGAAATAAATTAAAGCTAGATCAATGCGTTGTGTTTATTCAAAGAGGATTTACGATGGCGGGGCAGCACAGGGCTGTAACGGTAAAGCCCTCACCGAAGCGAGGGCTTAAAGGAGAAGGGTTATGATGCGACTTGTCATCATACTGATTGTACTGTTACTCATAAGTTTCGGAGCTTATTAACAGTCAGTCACAGGGGAGAAGTAATCCTCCCTTACCCTTACTCACTAAATTAGGTCAAAGAATCAACGATGTCAATCAGGGCGATGCAGGTGTGTCGCCCTCACCACTCCCAGATTTTCGATGGCGTAACCACCGCAGGCAGCGGGACGTCCCATTCTTCTACGGGGAGTTTTTCCACCAACTGGCAATCATGGGCATAACCTACTGGCTGCATGTTGTAGTGCTGCCAGTTTTGCAATGTCCGATCATAAAATCCACCTCCCATTCCAAGGCGTTGACCGAACTCATCAAAGGCGACCAGCGGCGTTATCAGGACGTCTAATCGGGAAAGGGGTAGCACGTCACGCACGTCCAGTTTTGGCTCGTGGATATTCAACCTGTTCATCACCAGTTCACTCTTAGGATGGTAATTCAGGAACAGTAAATTACCGGCACTAAAGGGATGTAAAACTGGAAGATACACGCGCTTACCTGCGCGCCAGAGTTGCTCTATGAGCGGCTGGGTGTCGAGTTCGCCATCAAAAGAGAGAAATACAGCGACCGTATGCGCCATCACAACAGGGGGATAACTCATCATCCGCATGGCAGCCAGCTGGCCCATTTCACGTTGTTGCTCCGGCGTTAACGCACGACGACGTTGCCGAATCATTTTGCGGATTTCTTGTCGGGATAATGTCAGTGGGAGTTCTGGTAGTTGCGTCATGGCTGGTGCCAGATAAGAAGGGAATCTCCGAGATGCCGCCGCAGGCTGTAACCCTTGAACCCTTGGTTCAAGGTGAATGTGTCGTCGCAGTTTTAAGGCTTCTCGGACGGACCGAGCATGCTCACCAACCACGGAGCGCCACATTCTTGTGGTATGAAATATCGGCTCAGGGGACTGGCCCGCTTGCGAACATCTCAGAGAAATTTTGTCTTCACGGTTACTCTACCACAGTAAACCGGAAAGTGTCATTCAAAGTTTTGGTTCGTTTTTTCGGTGATGCGACCTTGTTCAAGTAACGCTTGTTCTATGGTCTGTTGCAGCATCCGAATACGCTGTTCCATGCTTGCCGCGTAGTCACGAGTCTTCGCTTTTTCTTGCGCTAACTCGTAGCTGATATTCAATGCGGCAATGAAAACCAACTGTTCAGTATTTGTGACTCTAGTGCGTTCTTTCAGATCTTGCAACCGTTGGTTCAGATCGTCCGCAGCCTGATTCAACGCATCCCTTTGGTCAGGCGGGCAGTTCACACGCAGTGAACGGCCAAAAATTTGGATATCGACGGGTTGTGCAGACATGCCACCTTCCTGCTGATTGACTGCGCTGCCTTCGCCTTCAGACCTTTGGTCTGCGAAGGGGCGAAACTATAGCTACCCTGGTGCAATGAGACAAGCCCTTTTCTGGTCCACCAGGGTCCAAAGTGATAGCATATCATGAATCTTCCTCCCTTTGATGCCGAATGCTTATGTCAATACAGAACGAAATGCCTGGTTACAATGAAATGAACCAGTATCTGAACCAACAAGGGACAGGTCTGACCCCTGCTGAGATGCATGGTTTAATCAGTGGGATGATATGTGGCGGTAATGATGACAGCTCCTGGCTGCCGCTGCTTCACGACCTGACGAACGAAGGTATGGCTTTCGGGCATGAACTTGCCCAGGCATTGCGCAAAATGCACTCTGCCACCAGTGATGCCTTGCAAGATGACGGCTTCCTTTTTCAGCTTTATCTGCCTGATGGCGATGACGTTAGCGTTTTCGATCGCGCTGATGCGTTGGCAGGCTGGGTAAATCACTTCCTGCTCGGTCTTGGCGTCACTCAGCCGAAGCTGGATAAAGTGACCGGTGAAACTGGCGAAGCCATTGACGATCTGCGTAACATCGCGCAACTGGGCTACGACGAAGACGAAGATCAAGAAGAGCTGGAAATGTCGCTTGAAGAGATCATCGAGTACGTCCGTGTTGCCGCGCTGTTATGCCACGACACCTTTACTCATCCGCAACCGACCGCACCAGAAGTACAAAAACCAACTCTACACTAAAAACAAAAAACGTAAGGAGAGTGTTATGAGTGAGATATCTCAGCAGGAATTTCAGCGCCGCCGTCAGGCCCTGGTGGAGCAAATGCAACCCGGCAGCGCCGCGCTGATTTTTGCGGCACCAGAAGTAACCCGTAGCGCCGACAGCGAATACCCCTATCGTCAGAACAGCGACTTCTGGTACTTCACCGGCTTTAATGAACCGGAAGCGGTGCTGGTGCTGATTAAAAGCGATGACACTCATAACCACAGCGTTTTGTTTAACCGCGTGCGCGACCTGACGGCGGAGATCTGGTTTGGCCGTCGTTTAGGTCAGGATGCCGCGCCAGAGAAACTGGGCGTTGATCGCGCTCTGGCGTTCAGCGAAATCAATCAGCAACTTTATCAACTACTTAATGGTCTGGATGTGGTTTACCACGCCCAGGGCGAATATGCATATGCTGATGAAATCGTGAATAGTGCGCTGGAAAAACTGCGTAAAGGCTCGCGGCAAAATCTCACCGCGCCAGCAACGATGATCGACTGGCGTCCCATTGTTCATGAAATGCGCCTGTTCAAATCGCCGGAAGAGATTGCCGTACTTCGCCGCGCGGGTGAAATCACCGCACTGGCGCATACCCGGGCGATGGAAAAATGCCGTCCGGGGATGTTCGAGTACCATCTGGAAGGCGAAATTCACCACGAATTCAACCGCCACGGTGCGCGCTATCCTTCCTATAACACCATTGTCGGCAGTGGTGAAAACGGCTGCATTCTGCATTACACCGAAAACGAGTGTGAACTGCGCGACGGCGACCTGGTGTTGATTGATGCTGGTTGTGAATATAAAGGTTACGCGGGCGATATCACCCGTACCTTCCCGGTCAACGGCAAATTCACCCAGGCCCAGCGCGAAATCTACGACATTGTGCTGGAATCTCTCGAAACCAGCTTGCGTCTGTATCGTCCGGGAACCTCCATTCTGGAAGTCACCAGTGAAGTAGTGCGCATCATGGTTAGCGGCCTGGTAAAACTCGGCATCCTGAAAGGTGATGTTGATGAACTGATCGCTCAGAACGCCCATCGTCCTTTCTTTATGCATGGCCTTAGCCACTGGTTAGGACTGGATGTCCATGACGTTGGCGTTTATGGCCAGGATCGCTCGCGCATTCTGGAACCGGGCATGGTACTGACCGTAGAGCCAGGGCTGTATATTGCGCCGGATGCAGAAGTGCCAGAACAATATCGCGGTATCGGCATTCGTATTGAAGACGACATTGTGATTACCGAAACCGGTAACGAAAACCTCACCGCCAGCGTGGTGAAAAAGCCGGAAGAAATTGAAGCGTTGATGGCAGCTGCGAGAAAGCAATGAGCGTAATCATCGTCGGTGGCGGCATGGCGGGCGCGACGCTGGCGCTGGCTATTTCCCGGTTAAGTCACGGGACGCTGCCGGTACATTTGATTGAAGCGACCGCGCCAGAGTCTCATGCTCATCCGGGCTTTGATGGACGGGCGATTGCGCTGGCGGCGGGTACCTGCCAGCAACTGGCGCGCATTGGCGTCTGGCAATCTCTGGCTGATTGCGCAACCGCCATCACCACCGTGCATGTCAGCGATCGTGGTCATGCCGGATTCGTCACCCTCGCCGCAGAAGATTACCGACTGGCAGCGCTGGGGCAGGTTGTCGAATTGCACAATGTCGGGCAACGCCTGTTTGCGCTGTTGCGCAAAGCGCCTGGCGTAACGCTGCATTGCCCGGATCGCATTGCTAATGTTGTTCGTACCCCAGCTAACGTTGAAGTGACGCTGGAGAGTGGCGAGACGCTGACGGGCCGCGTGCTGGTGGCGGCTGACGGTACGCATTCCGCGTTAGCGACTACCTGTGGCGTTGACTGGCAGCAGGAGCCCTACGAACAACTGGCTGTGATTGCGAATGTTGCGACTTCCGTTGCGCACGAAGGCCGCGCTTTTGAACGCTTTACGCAACATGGTCCACTGGCGATGTTGCCGATGTCTGAAGGACGCTGTTCGCTGGTCTGGTGTCATCCACTGGAACGGCGCGAAGAAGTGTTGGCGTGGAGCGACGAGAAGTTTTGCCGTGAACTCCAGTCTGCCTTTGGCTGGCGACTGGGGCAAATTACCCACGCCGGTAAACGCAGTGCTTATCCGCTGGCGTTAACCCGCGCCGCCAGACCGATTACCCATCGCACCGTGCTGGTGGGCAATGCGGCGCAAACCCTGCACCCGATTGCCGGGCAAGGATTTAACCTCGGTATGCGTGATGTGATGAGCCTTGCGGAAACCCTGACCCAGGCGCAGGAGCACGCAGAAGACATTGGTGATTACGGCGTATTATGCCGTTATCAGCAGCGTCGGCAGAGCGATCGCGAAGCAACCATCGGCGTCACGGACAGTCTGGTACATCTTTTTGCCAACCGTTGGGCGCCGTTGGTTGTCGGACGCAACATCGGGCTGATGACGATGGAATTATTCACCCCGGCACGCGATGTGCTGGCGCAACGCACCCTCGGTTGGGTGGCGCGTTGAAGGCGGTTTTAAGGAATAAACAATGCAAAGTGTTGATGTAGCCATTGTTGGCGGCGGCATGGTGGGGCTGGCGGTTGCCTGCGGCTTACAGGGGAGCGGCTTACGCGTTGCCGTACTGGAGCAGCGCGTACCGGAACCTCTGGCGGCAGATGCACCACCACAACTGCGCGTTTCGGCTATCAATGCCGCCAGCGAAAAATTACTCACCCGTCTTGGCGTCTGGCAGGACATTCTCTCTCGCCGAGCCAGCTGTTATCACGGTATGGAAGTGTGGGATAAAGACAGTTTTGGTCACATCTCGTTTGACGATCAAAGCATGGGCTATAGCCATCTTGGGCATATCGTTGAAAACTCAGTGATTCATTACGCGCTGTGGAACAAAGCACAGCAGTCGTCAGATATCACCCTGCTGGCCCCCGCAGAATTACAGCAGGTCGCCTGGGGGGAAAACGAAACCTTCCTGACGCTGAAAGATGGCAGCATGTTAACGGCGCGTCTGGTAATTGGTGCGGACGGCGCTAATTCCTGGTTGCGCAACAAGGCCGATATTCCGCTGACTTTCTGGGATTATCAGCATCACGCGCTGGTGGCGACCATTCGCACGGAAGAACCGCATGATGCGGTGGCGCGGCAGGTTTTCCATGGCGAAGGCATTCTGGCCTTTTTACCGCTTAGCGATCCGCATCTTTGCTCGATTGTCTGGTCACTGTCGCCAGAGGAAGCGCAGCGGATGCAGCAGGCAGGGGAAGACGAATTTAATCGCGCGTTAAATATCGCTTTTGATAATCGCCTGGGCTTATGCAAGGTTGAGAGCGAGCGTCAGGTGTTTCCGCTGACGGGGCGTTATGCGCGCCAGTTTGCCGCGCACCGTCTGGCGCTGGTGGGCGACGCCGCGCATACCATCCACCCGCTGGCGGGGCAGGGGGTAAATCTCGGCTTTATGGATGCTGCAGAGCTGATTGCTGAACTGAAACGACTGCATCGTCAGGGTAAAGACATCGGGCAGTACATTTACCTGCGTCGCTATGAGCGTAGCCGCAAGCACAGCGCGGCGCTGATGCTGGCAGGTATGCAGGGCTTTCGCGATCTGTTTTCCGGCACCAATCCGGCGAAAAAACTGCTGCGTGATATTGGTCTGAAACTGGCCGATACGCTTCCTGGCGTTAAACCGCAACTTATTCGTCAGGCAATGGGATTAAACGATTTGCCTGAATGGCTGCGTTAAAAATTTCTCCTCTTTTGTTTATTTGATACCCATCACACTTTCATCTCCCGGTTTTTCGCCGGGAGATTTTCCTCATTTGAAATAAACTAATTTCACCCGCAATTTCGCATTATATTTTCTAATGTCGTTAATTTTTGATTTAGTGATTTTTGACAATTTTTTAGTTCTTAATATCGCTTTATTCAAAACTGTTTTATTAATTCGTTATGTTTGTTTTCTGGTATCGTGTTATTTGGTTTTTTGTCCTGTTGTCATTTTTGCGGTTTTTAACCATAAGCTAATGTGATGATCAATTTTTCCTTATGGTTAACCGTCTGTTTCGGTGGTAAGTTCAGGGAAAAGAGAACGATTGCGTTGGGGACCGGGAGTGGCTCCAGTGCTGGGTTTCGTGGTGACAATTTCGCCATGAAAAGTTGTCAGCCCCGCTTATTCAATGAGGACAAGATGGCACAACAGACTCCTTTGTACGAACAACACACGCTTTGCGGCGCTCGCATGGTGGATTTCCACGGCTGGATGATGCCGCTGCATTACGGTTCGCAAATCGACGAACATCATGCGGTACGTACCGATGCCGGAATGTTTGATGTGTCGCATATGACCATCGTCGATCTCCGCGGCAGCCGCACCCGGGAGTTTCTGCGTTATCTGCTGGCGAACGATGTGGCGAAGCTCACCAAAAGCGGCAAAGCCCTTTACTCGGGGATGTTGAATGCCTCTGGCGGTGTGATAGATGACCTCATCGTCTACTACTTCACTGAAGATTTCTTCCGCCTCGTTGTTAACTCCGCCACCCGCGAAAAAGACCTCTCCTGGATTACCCAACACGCTGAACCTTTCGGCATCGAAATTACCGTTCGTGATGACCTTTCCATGATTGCCGTACAAGGGCCGAATGCGCAGGCAAAAGCTGCCACACTGTTTAATGATGCCCAGCGTCAGGCAGTGGAAGGGATGAAACCGTTCTTTGGCGTGCAGGCGGGCGATCTGTTTATTGCCACCACCGGTTACACCGGTGAAGCGGGTTATGAAATTGCGCTACCCAACGAAAAAGCGGCCGATTTCTGGCGCGCGCTGGTGGAAGCGGGCGTTAAGCCATGCGGCCTGGGCGCGCGTGACACGCTGCGTCTGGAAGCGGGCATGAATTTGTATAGTCAGGAGATGGACGAAACCATCTCTCCTTTAGCCGCCAACATGGGCTGGACCATCGCCTGGGAACCGGCAGATCGTGACTTTATCGGCCGTGAAGCTCTGGAAGTGCAGCGTGAGCATGGCACAGAAAAACTGGTTGGTCTGGTGATGACCGAAAAAGGCGTGCTGCGTAATGAACTGCCGGTACGTTTTACCGATGCGCAGGGCAACCAGCATGAAGGCATTATCACCAGCGGTACTTTCTCCCCAACGCTGGGTTATAGCATTGCGCTGGCGCGCGTGCCGGAAGGTATTGGTGAAACAGCGATTGTGCAAATTCGCAACCGTGAAATGCCGGTTAAAGTGACGAAACCTGTTTTTGTGCGTAACGGCAAAGCCGTCGCGTGATTTACTTTTTTGGAGATTGATTGATGAGCAACGTACCAGCAGAACTGAAATACAGCAAAGAACACGAATGGCTGCGTAAAGAAGCTGACGGCACTTACACCGTTGGCATCACCGAGCACGCTCAGGAGCTGTTAGGCGATATGGTGTTTGTTGACCTGCCGGAAGTCGGCGCAACGGTTAGCGCGGGCGATGACTGCGCGGTTGCCGAATCAGTAAAAGCAGCGTCAGACATTTATGCGCCAGTAAGCGGTGAAATCGTGGCGGTAAACGACGCACTGAGCGATTCCCCGGAACTGGTGAACAGCGAACCGTATGCAGGCGGCTGGATCTTTAAAATCAAAGCCAGCGATGAAAGCGAACTGGAATCACTGCTGGATGCGACCGCATACGAAGCATTGTTAGAAGACGAGTAACGGCTTTAATCCTCTTCTGCGGGAGAGGATCAGGGTGAGGGAAATTTACGCCTCACCCTCACTCTCTTCGCAAGGAGAGAGGTTCACAATTCACTGCACGTTTCAGGAACCATCGCCCATGACACAGACGTTAAGCCAGCTTGAAAACAGCGGCGCTTTTATTGAACGCCATATCGGACCGGACGCCGCGCAACAGCAAGAAATGCTGAATGCCGTTGGTGCACAATCGTTAAACGCGCTGACCGGCCAGATTGTGCCGAAAGATATTCAGCTTGCGACTCCGCCGCAGGTTGGCGCACCGGCGACCGAATACGCCGCGCTGGCGGAACTCAAGGCTATTGCCAGTCGCAATAAACGCTTCACGTCTTACATTGGCATGGGTTACACCGCCGTGCAGTTGCCGCCGGTTATTCTGCGTAACATGCTGGAAAATCCGGGCTGGTATACCGCGTATACTCCGTATCAACCTGAAGTCTCCCAGGGCCGCCTCGAAGCACTGCTCAACTTCCAGCAGGTAACGCTGGATTTAACCGGGCTGGATATGGCTTCGGCTTCTCTTCTTGACGAAGCCACTGCTGCCGCCGAAGCAATGGCGATGGCGAAACGCGTCAGCAAACTGAAAAATGCCAACCGCTTCTTCGTTGCTTCTGACGTTCATCCGCAAACGCTGGATGTGGTTCGCACCCGTGCCGAAACCTTTGGTTTTGAAGTGATTGTCGATGACGCGCAAAAAGTGCTCGATCACCAGGAGGTGTTCGGCGTGCTGTTACAGCAGGTCGGTACGACGGGCGAAATCCATGACTACACTGCGCTTATCAGCGAACTGAAATCACGCAAAATTGTGGTCAGCGTCGCCGCCGATATTATGGCGCTGGTGCTGTTAACCGCGCCGGGTAAACAGGGCGCGGATATTGTTTTTGGTTCGGCGCAACGCTTTGGTGTGCCGATGGGCTACGGTGGCCCGCACGCGGCATTCTTTGCGGCGAAAGATGAATACAAACGCTCAATGCCGGGCCGTATTATCGGTGTATCGAAAGATGCAGCTGGCAATACCGCGCTGCGCATGGCGATGCAGACTCGCGAGCAACATATTCGCCGTGAGAAAGCGAACTCCAACATTTGTACTTCCCAGGTACTTCTGGCAAACATCGCCAGCCTGTATGCCGTTTATCACGGCCCGGTTGGCCTGAAACGTATCGCTAATCGCATCCACCGTCTGACCGATATTCTGGCGGCGGGCCTGCAACAAAAAGGTCTGAAGCTGCGCCATGCGCACTATTTCGACACTTTGTGTGTGGAAGTGGCAGACAAAGCGGGCGTACTGGCGCGTGCCGAAGCGGCTGAAATCAACCTGCGTAGCGATATTCTGAACGCGGTTGGGATCACCCTTGATGAAACCACCACGCGCGAAAACGTGATGCAGCTTTTCAGCGTGCTGCTGGGCGATAACCACGGGCTGGACATCGACACGCTGGACAAAGACGTGGCTCACGACAGCCGCTCTATTCAGCCTGCGATGCTGCGCGACGACGAAATTCTCACCCATCGGGTGTTTAATCGCTACCATAGCGAAACCGAAATGATGCGCTATATGCACTCGCTGGAGCGTAAAGATCTGGCGCTGAATCAGGCGATGATCCCGCTGGGTTCCTGCACCATGAAACTGAACGCCGCCGCCGAGATGATCCCAATCACCTGGCCGGAATTTGCCGAACTGCACCCGTTCTGCCCGCCGGAACAGGCCGAAGGTTATCAGCAGATGATCGCGCAGCTGGCTGACTGGCTGGTGAAGCTGACCGGTTACGACGCCGTTTGTATGCAGCCGAACTCTGGCGCACAGGGCGAATACGCGGGCCTGCTGGCGATTCGTCATTATCATGAAAGCCGCAACGAAGGGCATCGCGATATCTGCCTGATCCCGGCTTCTGCGCACGGAACTAACCCCGCTTCTGCACATATGGCAGGAATGCAGGTGGTGGTTGTGGCGTGTGATAAAAACGGCAACATCGATCTGACTGATCTGCGCGCGAAAGCAGAACAGGCGGGCGATAACCTCTCCTGTATCATGGTGACCTATCCTTCCACCCACGGCGTGTATGAAGAAACGATCCGTGAAGTGTGTGAAGTCGTACATCAGTTCGGCGGTCAGGTTTACCTTGATGGCGCGAACATGAACGCCCAGGTTGGCATTACCTCGCCGGGCTTTATTGGCGCGGACGTTTCGCACCTTAACCTGCATAAGACTTTCTGCATTCCGCACGGCGGTGGTGGTCCGGGTATGGGACCGATCGGCGTGAAAGCGCATCTTGCACCGTTTGTGCCGGGCCATAGCGTGGTGCAAATCGAAGGCATGTTAACCCGTCAGGGCGCGGTTTCTGCGGCACCGTTCGGTAGCGCCTCTATCCTGCCAATCAGCTGGATGTACATCCGCATGATGGGCGCAGAAGGGCTGAAAAAAGCAAGTCAGGTGGCAATTCTCAACGCCAACTATATTGCCAGCCGCCTGCAGGATGCCTTCCCGGTGCTGTATACCGGTCGTGACGGTCGCGTGGCGCACGAATGTATTCTCGATATTCGCCCGCTGAAAGAAGAAACCGGCATCAGCGAGCTGGATATTGCCAAGCGCCTGATCGACTACGGTTTCCACGCGCCGACCATGTCGTTCCCGGTGGCGGGTACGCTGATGGTTGAACCGACTGAATCTGAAAGCAAAGTGGAACTGGATCGCTTTATCGACGCGATGCTGGCTATCCGCGCAGAAATTGACCAGGTGAAAGCCGGTGTCTGGCCGCTGGAAGATAACCCGCTGGTGAACGCGCCGCACATTCAGAGCGAACTGGTCGCCGAGTGGGCGCATCCGTACAGCCGTGAAGTTGCAGTATTCCCGGCAGGCGTGGCAGACAAATACTGGCCGACGGTGAAACGTCTGGATGATGTTTACGGCGACCGTCACCTGTTCTGCTCCTGCGTACCGATTAGCGAATACCAGTAATTCACTGATTCGACTATCTTCTAAAGGCGCTTCGGCGCCTTTTCGTGCTTTGTTTATGCCGGATGCGACGTGAGTGTCTTACCCGCCCCACAGCATTTTAAAATTAAATATATTGCAGTAAAAACAAGCCTGGTAATCGCAACGCATTAGGCAACTTTTCGTTTCTCATTAGTCTGTTAGCCTAAATTTAATTTTCCTGTTTTTATTGCGCTTCTTGCTAATTATTTATCGAGAATTATTTTTATCGTGTCGTTATTTAATAAAAACAACACACTATGTTTACATGTAATTACAAATAGTTTCTCTCCGGAATCGTTATTTAGCTCTCAATATAATTGAAAAACTTTCCGTATATTAACTCCATTAAGTTATTTACCTAAATAATAAAAGCAAAACAAATATAAATAATAAGAATGATTCTTAATTTAACGCTTTGTTTTTCATACCTGGAGGGAATGATGAAACGATTTATATTTCTACCATTAATATCATGCTTTTTATCAATGAATGCAGTGGCAGTTGAAGGAGAAAACAGGCCCAGCAATCTGTTAGGTGCGCCAGTTAATACCGCTATTTCTGGAGGTTCAGTATTGCCAGAAGGAATGCTATTAACCGCCGTTAATAGCTCATTTCGTGATAAAGACCATCAAATCGAGGGACACGGGAGTCCGGATGTTTACTCCCAGATATGGTTATTGAAGATTCGTTATGGTCTGACCGACAGACTGGAATTATCAACTGTGGGCTCTTATATCAATAACAAACGAGACAATCTGTCTCCTGAACATATAGAGGGAATGGGCGACCAATCGGTGGGGGCAACTTATGCTTTAATGAGCCAGCGAAGAGGGGATCCGTTTTGGGTTACGGTAGGTGGGGCGCTATTACTACCCACCGGGCAAGATGGAGATAATCATTTGCCTGGGAACAGCGCCTGGGGAGGGCGGGTATCACTCTCTTTAACGAAATCATTCACGCCCAATATTAAAGGAGATATGGATTTTGTTTATCAAGGGCCATTTGAGCGTGGAAACCAGGATGTGAAGCGCGGCAGTGAATTTCAATGGAATACCCAGGTGCGTTATATGTTCAGTGATTTGCCGCTGGATATTGGCCTGGAAAGTGCCTACAGCAATAACGCTTCAGGTACAAAAAAATTGCCTAATGGCAGCACCATTAATAACCACTCAGGTACTACCGAATGGGTTGTTGGCCCGTCATTTAACGTTGCCGTTGATTCACTGAAGTTATGGTTTGGTGCCGGGGCTTTCTTTCCGGTAATGCAGGAAGCGAAGTCGCCGGCTAAGATGGAAGATGTTCGCTGGGAATTTAAAATCGGTAAGACCTGGTAAATCAGGTGCAGAATGTTACCCGCCTGCTGGCGGGTAACATGCGGGAATCACAGTTTCTCGCCGTTGCTGGCAATCACTTCTTTGTACCAGTCAAAGCTCTTCTTACGTGAACGCGACATATCGCCAGTACCGTCGTCATGTTTATTCACATAGATAAAGCCGTAGCGTTTGCTGTACTGCCCGGTAGTGAATGACACGCAGTCGATGCAGCCCCACGGTGTGTAGCCCATCAGATCCACGCCATCGTAAGTCACCGCTTTTTTCATCTCTTCAATATGGGCGCGCAGGTAGTCAATGCGGTAGTCGTCGTTGATGCTGCCGTCTTCTTCCACTTTGTCGTAAGCGCCAAAACCGTTTTCGACAATAAACAGCGGCTTCTGATAACGCTCATACAATTCGCATAGTGCATAGCGCAGACCCACCGGATCAATCTGCCATCCCCAGTCCGACGCTTTAACAAATGGGTTCGGTACACTGCCTTCAAAACCAGAGATCGCATCGCCGGTGCCGCCTTCGGCCTTCACCGCGTTGGTCATGTAATAACTGAAGCCAAGATAATCGCAGGTGCCTTCGCGCAGTATATCCAGATCGCCATCTTCCATCTTGATGTTAAATCCGCGACGCTCCCACTCGTTCAACACATAGGACGGGTAATAGCCACGCAGCTGCACATCGGTAAAGACGTAGCGCTCGCGCATCGACTCCTGAGCGAACATCACATCGTCCGGGTTACAGGAGTAAGGATAGAGCGGCACCATCGCCAGCATACAACCGACTTTCATCTCCGGGTTGATGCGATGCGCGGCTTTCACCGCCAGGGCGCTGGCGACAAACTGATGATGCAGCACCTGATACATCGTCTCTTCCGGGTTTTCATTCTCGGTATACACCACGCCGGAGCAGCAGTAACCGAACAGCGGTGCACGCCAGTTACGCTGGTTGTTAATTTCGTTGAAGGTCATCCAGTATTTGACTTTATGCTTATAGCGTTCAAATACCACTTCCGCGAAACGGACAAAGAAATTAACCACTTTACGGTTGGTCCAGCTACCGTATTGCTGCACCAGATGCAGCGGCATTTCAAAGTGGGAGAGGGTGATCACCGGTTCGATGTTGTATTTCAGCAGTTCATCGAACATATCATCGTAGAACTTCAGCCCTTCTTCGTTTGGCTGAGCTTCATCGCCTTTTGGAAAAATGCGTGTCCAGGCGATGGAAGTCCGAAAACATTTGAAGCCCATTTCGGCAAATAGTTTGATGTCTTCCTTGTAGTGACCATAAAAATCAACGGCTTCATGGTTCGGATAGTATTTGCCCGGCAAGACTTCTTTGGTGATTTCGCGCGGCACGCCGTGTGCGCCACCGGTCAGAACGTCACAAATGCTCGGCCCTTTGCCGCCTTTGTTCCAGCCGCCTTCGACCTGATGAGCGGCTACTGCGCCGCCCCATAAGAAATCTTTCGGTAAGGTGAGTTTTTTCACTATCATAGGCTCCAGATGAGTCAATTCTTACAGGAAATAGTACCATGCAGCCAAACGACATCACTTTTTTTCAACGTTTCCAGGATGACATTCTGGCTGGGCGTAAAACCATCACTATTCGCGACGAGTCTGAATCGCACTTTAAATCGGGCGATGTGCTTCGCGTCGGGCGCTTTGAAGATGACGGCTATTTTTGCACCATTGAAGTCACCGCAACTTCAACCGTAACGCTGGATACTCTCACAGAAAAACATGCACAACAGGAAAATATGACTCTGGCTGAACTGAAAACGGTCATTACCGATATCTATCCCGGTCAGACACGGTTTTATGTGATTGAATTTAAATGCCTTTAAATTGAACTCACGCCTGTTAGTTGAAATTTCACATTTAATTTCATGATTTTTCGGAGATTACTCTCAAATCAGAATTTATTTTAGCTAACAGGTGTTCACTGGAACTATTCTCAGTTACGCTGGAGAAGTGTTCACGTGCGTGTACGTTTCTCCGGAGTAAGTTATGGTTCAGAAGCCTCTCATTAAGCAGGGATATTCGCTGGCAGAGGAAATTGCCAACAGCATCAGTCACGGCATTGGGCTGGTGTTTGGTATCGTTGGGCTGGTGTTGCTACTGGTTCAGGCGGTGGATCTTAATGCCAGCGCCACAGCGATAACCAGTTACAGCCTCTATGGCGGCAGCATGATCCTGCTGTTCCTCGCTTCGACGCTTTATCACGCCATTCCTCATCAACGGGCAAAAATGTGGCTGAAGAAATTTGACCATTGCGCCATTTACTTGTTGATTGCCGGAACCTACACGCCGTTTTTGCTGGTGGGGCTGGATTCTCCGTTAGCGCGCGGGTTGATGATTGTTATCTGGAGCCTGGCATTGCTGGGGATTCTGTTCAAACTGACCATCGCGCACCGATTCAAAATTTTATCTCTGGTGACCTATCTGGCGATGGGCTGGCTGTCGCTGGTGGTAATTTATGAAATGGCAGTTAAGCTCGCGGCGGGCAGCGTTACCTTACTGGCGGTAGGCGGAGTGGTTTACTCGCTTGGGGTGATTTTCTACGTCTGCAAACGCATCCCCTACAACCACGCCATCTGGCACGGCTTTGTGCTCGGCGGCAGTGTGTGCCATTTCCTGGCGATCTATTTGTATATTGGACAGCCGTAATGGCTGTGCCTTTGTCGGCCTGAAAAGACATACAAGTGTCGCATCAGGCATCGGAGCGCAACTGCCGGATGCGGCGTGAACGCCTTATCCGGCCTACGGGCCGCTTCCCACTTGTGAAAAAGGCACCAAGTTGAAGGCCTGATAAGACACGCCAGCGTCGCATCAGGCATCGGAGCGCAACTGCCGGATGCGGCGTGAACGCCTTATCCGGCCTACGGGGCGCTTCCCATTTGTGAAAAAGGCACCAAATCCCAGGCCTGATAAGACGCGCCAGCGTCGCATCCGGCAATAGATGCCCGAAGCGATACAGCGTTTACTCTTCCAGCGAATACGGCAGCGGTTCGATACGCAATGTATTCGCATCATCACGAACGCGGAAGATGCTGTCCGGTTCCATATCGTTATTCATGACGACCTGAACCACGACCTGACCATCTTCCAGTTTTACCGCAGCCAGCACCGTACCGGTACGACGCCAGTTTTCGCCCATTTTCAGCTCTAAGTCTTCACCAGCTACCGGCAAACGGCTGGCACTACCTGTCAGCAACCAGAGCGCGCGTTTGTTGGCACCACGGAATTTTGCTCGTGCCACCATCTCTTGTCCGGTATAGCAGCCTTTCTTAAAGCTGATACCGCCCAGCGCCTGGAGGTTGGTCGCCTGTGGGATAAACTGCCCGCTGTTGGCGGCATCAATCACCGGAAAACCTGCTTCAATGTTTAATGCCAGCCACTGTTGGCTATTGTTCAGTTCCGCTTCACCGCGCAGTTTATCGGTCAGCATATTGGCAGTAGCTTCATCGGTTACGATCAGAAAACGTTCTGCCGGATGTTCAAACCATAGCAGTGTGGTCGCACCTTCTCTGACTACCTGTTTT
Source organism: Escherichia sp. E4930 (assembly GCF_005845405.1). Classification (NCBI taxonomy): domain Bacteria; kingdom Pseudomonadati; phylum Pseudomonadota; class Gammaproteobacteria; order Enterobacterales; family Enterobacteriaceae; genus Escherichia; species Escherichia sp. E4930. Next base: position 46,841 of record NZ_VCDZ01000011.1, read on the forward strand.
TCCTTCGAAGGCATTTCGCTGAAGAGGTTTTCCAGCGCGGCGCGTGCCTGAAAACCGGCAACACCGAGCAGCACGCGTTCATCGTCCGGCACGATGGTCACTTTAGAAAACACCGCATATTTTTTCAGTTCAGTCAGTTGCGAATCACGCACGCTGCGGCGTTCAATCCACGCAAAGCCGTCGCCATCGCGGAACAGGCGTAGATTGCTCCACATTTTACCTTTGGCGTCACAATGGGCGGCGAGCAGATGCTGGTCTTCTGTCATCTGGCTGACGTCTGCTGTCACCTGACCCTGCATATATTTTTCGCTATCTGCGCCAGTAATGGTGGCAAGCGCCCAGTCATCAAGCGTCATCAGCGTCAGTGGTAAACGGGCAGAAGCCGTAGGCTGACGGGGAGGAAAAGGTGTTAAAGCCATAATGGAGTCCTGTGTAACAAACGGCGTATTAATGACTAATGGTAAAAGAGCTATGAGGCAATGCAAGTGCTTTCACTACGCGATCTGTGCCTTCTGATATGCTTTGCGAGGCGACATCCAAAAAAATGAAGCTATTGAATTGTTGCGGATTAATTTCGCGATCGCGATTGTGTTTACCGATATTCCCGCAAAAGAAGTCGAAAAACACGTTACAATAGCGGGGTACTGGATTTTCGTGAGACAGGAAGAAGATGGACATTAACAACAAAGCCCGCATTCATTGGGCATGCCGCCGTGGTATGCGCGAACTCGATATTTCAATCATGCCGTTTTTCGAACATGAGTACGACAGCTTAAGTGATGACGAAAAACGCATCTTTATTCGTCTGCTGGAATGCGACGACCCGGACCTGTTCAACTGGCTGATGAATCACGGTAAACCGGCCGATGCAGAACTGGAAATGATGGTCCGACTCATCCAGACACGGAACCGGGAACGTGGTCCTGTGGCAATCTGATCTGCGCGTCTCCTGGCGCGCACAGTGGCTTTCCTTGCTGATTCATGGGCTGGTTGCCGCTGTTATTTTACTCATGCCCTGGCCGCTCAGTTACACCCCGTTATGGATGGTGTTGCTTTCGCTGGTGGTGTTTGATTGCGTTCGCAGCCAGCGGCGTATTAATGCTCGCCAGGGGGAGATTCGCCTGTTGATGGACGGGCGTTTGCGTTGGCAAGGGCAGGAGTGGAGCATCGTCAAAGCGCCGTGGATGGTTAAAAGCGGCATGATGCTGCGTTTACGTTCTGACAGCGGTAAACGGCAGCATTTATGGCTGGCAGCCGACAGCATGGACGAAGCCGAATGGCGGGATTTACGGCGAATTTTGTTGCAACAAGAGACGCAAAGGTAAACATGACGGCAACGCTAATGCGCAAAGCCGTCAGTCACATCAGGCGTAATACTCTGCTATTTCGTTAAGGATTTGCTCACACCAGCTCTGAATACGCTCGTCGCTAAGGTCATACTGGTTAGTTTCATCCAGCGCCAGACCCACGAACAGCTGTCCGTCAGCAATCACCGGTTTCGGGCTGGTAAACTCATATCCTTCCGTTGGCCAGTAGCCGACGAACTTCACGCCTTTGGTCGAGAGTTTGTCATGCAGCATGCCGAGCGCATCAAGGAACCACTCGCCGTATCCCAGCTGATCGCCAAGCCCATATAACGCAACAATTTTACCTTCGAGGTTCAGGTCGTCGAGCTGATCCCAGACGGCTTCCCAGTCTTCCTGGATTTCGCCAAAATCCCAGGTCGGGATACCCAGAATGAGCACATCGTACTGCTCCATTAATTTCGGGGAGTCGTCCTTGAGGTTATGTAAGGTCACCAGTTCTGGGCCGATAATATCGCGGATTTTTTCCGCCGCCATTTCGGTGTAACAGGTGCTGGAACCGTAAAAAAGACCCATATTCATAACGTAAGCTTCTCGATTCTGCTGTGGCTTTTGCGGCTAGTGTATCAGAATCGCTTTAGTCACGGCACAATAAGGCATAATGGATCAAACGAGTAACGATAAGGGGCGCAAGTGAAACAAGATCTGGCACGCATCGAGCAGTTTCTGGATGCCCTGTGGCTGGAAAAAAATCTCGCCGAAAATACGTTGAACGCATACCGTCGCGATCTGTCAATGATGGTGGAGTGGTTGCATCATCGTGGGCTGACGCTGGCAACGGCACAAAGTGACGATTTGCAGGCATTACTGGCAGAACGGCTGGAGGGCGGGTATAAAGCCACCAGCTCAGCGCGTTTGCTGAGTGCAGTGCGCCGATTGTTCCAGTATCTTTATCGCGAAAAATTTCGTGAAGACGATCCCAGTGCGCATTTGGCTTCGCCGAAATTGCCCCAGCGTTTGCCGAAAGATTTAAGCGAAGCGCAGGTTGAAAGATTATTACAGGCACCTTTAGTCGATCAGCCTCTGGAGCTTCGCGATAAAGCGATGCTCGAAGTGCTGTATGCTACCGGGTTGCGTGTCTCGGAACTGGTTGGGCTGACAATGAGCGACATTAGTCTGCGCCAGGGCGTAGTGCGGGTCATTGGTAAAGGCAACAAAGAGCGTCTTGTGCCGTTAGGTGAAGAGGCGGTCTACTGGCTGGAAAACTATCTGGAACATGGGCGTCCGTGGCTGCTGAATGGTGTGTCGATTGACGTGTTGTTTCCCAGCCAGCGTGCGCAGCAGATGACGCGACAGACCTTCTGGCACCGCATTAAACATTATGCCGTGCTGGCGGGTATCGACAGCGAAAAGCTGTCACCGCATGTGTTGCGTCACGCTTTTGCCACTCATTTGTTAAATCATGGTGCGGACTTACGCGTGGTACAGATGTTGTTGGGCCATAGCGATCTCTCCACCACGCAAATTTATACGCATGTCGCTACCGAGCGTCTGCGGCAACTTCATCAACAGCATCACCCACGGGCGTGATGTCTGAAAAGAACGGGAAGATTTATGAAGAAAGGTTTTATGTTGTTTACTTTGTTGGCGGCGTTTTCAGGCTTTGTTCAGGCGGATGACGCGGCAATTCAACAAACGTTAGCCAAAATGGGCATCAAAAGCAGCGATATTCAGCCCGCACCCGTGGCTGGCATGAAGACAGTTCTGACTAACAGCGGTGTGTTGTACATCACCGATGATGGTAAACATATCATTCAGGGGCCAATGTATGACGTTAGTGGCACGGCTCCGGTCAATGTCACCAATAAGATGCTGTTAAAGCAACTTAACGCGCTTGAAAAAGATATGATTGTTTATAAAGCGCCGCAGGAAAAACACGTCATCACCGTGTTCACCGATATTACTTGTGGCTACTGCCACAAGCTGCATGAACAGATGGCAGACTACAACGCGCTGGGGATCACCGTGCGTTATCTCGCTTTCCCGCGCCAGGGGTTGGAGAGCCAGGCTGAGCAACAAATGAAAGCCATCTGGTGTGCGAAAGATAAAAACAAAGCGTTTGATGATGTGATGGCGGGTAAAAGCGTCGCGCCAGCCAGTTGCGACGTGGATATTGCCAACCATTACGCGCTTGGCGTCCAGCTTGGCGTCAGTGGTACTCCGGCGATTGTGCTGAGCAACGGTACTCTGGTGCCGGGCTACCAGCCGCCGAAAGACATGAAAGAATTCCTCGACGAACACCAGAAAATGACCAGCGGTAAATAATTCGCGTGAAACAACAGATAAAACTTCGTCGCCGTGAAATCGATGAAACGGCAGACCTGCCAGCTGATCTGCCGCCCTTGCTGCGTCGTTTATACGCCAGCCGGGGCGTGCGTAGCGCGCAGGAACTGGAACGCGGTGTTAAAGGGATGCTGCCCTGGCAGCAACTGAGCGGCGTCGAAAAGGCCGTTGAGATCCTTTACAACGCTTTTCGCGAAGGAACGCGGATAATTGTGGTCGGAGATTTCGACGCCGATGGCGCCACCAGTACCGCCCTTAGCGTGCTGGCGATGCGTTCGCTTGGCTGCGCCAACATCGACTTCCTGGTGCCGAACCGTTTTGAAGACGGTTATGGCTTAAGTCCGGAAGTGGTTGAGCAAGCGCATGCCCGTGGTGCGCAGTTGATTGTGACGGTGGATAACGGCATTTCCTCTCACGCGGGCGTTGAACACGCTCACACGCTGGGCATTCCGGTTATTGTTACCGATCACCATTTGCCGGGCGATACGTTACCCGCGGCGGAAGCCATTATTAACCCTAACTTGCGTGACTGCGACTTTCCATCGAAGTCACTGGCAGGCGTAGGCGTCGCATTTTATCTGATGCTGGCGCTGCGCACCTTTTTGCGCGATCAGGGCTGGTTTGATGACCGTGGCATTGCAATCCCTAATCTGGCGGAATTGCTGGATCTGGTGGCGCTCGGGACGGTGGCGGACGTGGTGCCGCTGGATGCGAATAACCGTATCCTGACCTGGCAGGGGATGAGTCGCATCCGTGCCGGGAAGTGCCGTCCGGGGATTAAAGCTCTGCTGGAAGTAGCAAACCGCGATCCGCAAAAACTCGCCGCCAGCGATTTAGGTTTTGCGCTGGGGCCACGTCTCAATGCTGCCGGGCGACTGGATGATATGTCCGTCGGAGTAGCGCTGTTGCTGTGCGACAACATCGGCGAAGCGCGTGTGCTGGCAAATGAACTCGACGCCCTAAACCAGACGCGCAAAGAGATTGAACAGGGAATGCAGGTTGAGGCGCTGACTCTGTGCGAGAAACTGGAGCGCAGTCGCGACACGCTGCCCGGCGGGCTGGCAATGTATCATCCTGAATGGCATCAGGGGGTTGTCGGTATTCTGGCTTCGCGTATTAAAGAGCGTTTTCACCGTCCGGTTATTGCGTTTGCGCCTGCGGGTGATGGTACGCTGAAAGGTTCCGGTCGCTCCATTCAGGGGCTGCATATGCGTGATGCGCTGGAGCGATTAGACACACTCTACCCCGGCATGATGCTCAAGTTTGGCGGCCATGCGATGGCGGCAGGCCTGTCGCTGGAAGAGGATAAATTCGAACTTTTTCAGCAACGCTTTGGCGAACTGGTTACCGAGTGGCTGGACCCCGCATTATTACAGGGTGAAGTCGTCTCCGACGGCCCGTTAAGCGCCGAAGAGATGACTATGGAAGTGGCGCAGCTGCTACGTGATGCTGGCCCGTGGGGGCAGATGTTCCCGGAACCACTGTTTGATGGCCATTTCCGCCTGCTGCAACAGCGGTTGGTAGGCGAGCGTCATCTGAAAGTTATGGTCGAACCGGTCGGCGGCGGTCCACTGCTGGATGGTATTGCGTTTAATGTCGATACCGCCCTCTGGCCGGATAACGGCGTGCGCGAAGTGCAACTGGCTTACAAGCTCGAAATTAACGAGTTTCGCGGCAACCGCAGCCTGCAAATTATCATCGACAATATCTGGCCTGTCTGACGAATTTAGTATGTATAAAATTGAGCCGGGATCCGGTACAATCCCGCTCTTATCACCGCATTTTGACTAGCTCAATAAAAGAAATCAGACCATGTTTGAAATTAATCCGGTAAATAATCGCATTCAGGACCTCACGGAACGCTCCGACGTTCTTAGGGGGTATCTTTGACTATGACGCCAAGAAAGAGCGTCTGGAAGAAGTAAACGCCGAGCTGGAACAGCCGGATGTCTGGAACGAACCCGAACGCGCACAGGCGCTGGGTAAAGAGCGTTCCTCCCTCGAAGCCGTTGTCGACACCCTCGACCAAATGAAGCAGGGGCTGGAAGATGTTTCTGGTCTGCTGGAACTGGCTGTAGAAGCTGACGACGAAGAAACCTTTAACGAAGCCGTTGCTGAACTCGACGCCCTGGAAGAAAAACTGGCGCAGCTTGAGTTCCGCCGTATGTTCTCTGGCGAATATGACAGCGCCGACTGCTACCTCGATATTCAGGCGGGATCTGGCGGTACGGAAGCACAGGACTGGGCGAGCATGCTTGAGCGTATGTATCTGCGCTGGGCAGAATCGCGTGGTTTCAAAACTGAAATCATCGAAGAGTCGGAAGGTGAAGTGGCGGGTATTAAATCCGTGACGATCAAAATCTCCGGCGATTACGCTTACGGCTGGCTGCGTACAGAAACTGGCGTTCACCGCCTGGTGCGTAAGAGCCCGTTTGACTCCGGCGGTCGTCGCCACACGTCGTTCAGCTCCGCGTTTGTTTACCCGGAAGTTGATGATGATATTGATATCGAAATCAACCCGGCGGATCTGCGCATTGACGTTTATCGCGCGTCCGGCGCGGGCGGTCAGCACGTTAACCGTACCGAATCTGCGGTGCGTATTACTCACATCCCGACCGGGATCGTGACCCAGTGCCAGAACGACCGTTCCCAGCACAAGAACAAAGACCAGGCCATGAAGCAGATGAAAGCGAAGCTTTATGAACTGGAGATGCAGAAGAAGAATGCCGAGAAACAGGCGATGGAAGACACCAAGTCCGACATCGGCTGGGGCAGCCAGATTCGTTCTTATGTCCTTGATGACTCCCGCATTAAAGATCTGCGCACCGGGGTAGAAACCCGCAACACGCAGGCAGTGCTGGACGGCAGTCTGGATCAATTTATCGAAGCAAGTTTGAAAGCAGGGTTATGAGGAACCAACATGTCTGAACAAAACGCACAGGGCGCTGACGCGGTAGTCGATCTTAACAATGAACTGAAAACGCGTCGTGAGAAGCTGGCGAACCTGCGCGAGCAGGGGATTGCCTTCCCGAACGATTTCCGTCGCGATCATACCTCTGACCAATTGCACGCAGAATTCGACGGTAAAGAGAACGAAGAACTGGAAGCGCTGAACATCGAAGTTGCCGTTGCTGGCCGCATGATGACCCGCCGTATTATGGGTAAAGCCTCCTTCGTGACCCTTCAGGACGTCGGCGGCCGCATTCAGCTGTACGTTGCCCGTGACGATCTCCCGGAAGGCGTTTACAACGAGCAGTTCAAAAAATGGGACCTCGGCGACATCCTCGGCGCGAAAGGTAAGCTGTTCAAAACCAAAACCGGCGAACTGTCTATCCACTGTACCGAGCTGCGTCTGCTGACCAAAGCACTGCGTCCGCTGCCGGATAAATTCCACGGCTTGCAGGATCAGGAAGCGCGCTATCGTCAGCGTTATCTGGATCTCATCTCTAACGATGAATCCCGTAACACCTTTAAAGTGCGTTCGCAAATTCTGTCCGGTATTCGCCAGTTCATGGTGAACCGCGGCTTTATGGAAGTTGAAACGCCGATGATGCAGGTGATCCCTGGCGGTGCCGCTGCGCGTCCGTTTATCACCCATCACAACGCGCTGGATCTCGATATGTACCTGCGTATCGCGCCGGAACTGTACCTCAAGCGTCTGGTGGTCGGTGGCTTCGAGCGTGTATTCGAAATCAACCGTAACTTCCGTAACGAAGGTATTTCCGTACGTCATAACCCAGAGTTCACCATGATGGAACTCTATATGGCTTACGCAGATTACAAAGATCTGATCGAGCTGACCGAATCGCTGTTCCGTACTCTGGCACAGGATATTCTCGGTAAGACGGAAGTGACCTACGGCGACGTGACGCTGGACTTCGGTAAACCGTTCGAAAAACTGACCATGCGTGAAGCGATCAAGAAATATCGCCCGGAAACCGATATGGCGGATCTGGACAACTTCGACTCTGCAAAAGCGATTGCTGAATCTATCGGCATCCACGTTGAGAAGAGCTGGGGTCTGGGCCGTATCGTTACCGAGATCTTCGAAGAAGTGGCAGAAGCACATCTGATTCAGCCGACCTTCATTACTGAATATCCGGCAGAAGTTTCCCCGCTGGCGCGTCGTAACGACGTTAACCCGGAAATCACTGACCGCTTTGAGTTCTTCATTGGCGGTCGTGAAATCGGTAACGGCTTTAGCGAGCTGAACGATGCCGAAGATCAGGCGCAGCGCTTCCTGGATCAGGTTGCCGCGAAAGATGCAGGCGACGACGAAGCAATGTTCTACGACGAAGATTACGTCACCGCACTGGAACATGGTTTGCCGCCGACAGCAGGTCTGGGTATTGGTATCGACCGTATGGTTATGCTGTTCACCAACAGCCATACCATCCGCGACGTTATTCTGTTCCCGGCGATGCGTCCGGTGAAATAAGCGTTACGCGTATTCACATAACCCCGGCATTTGTCGGGGTTTTTTATTCCCGCTTTGCGAAAACAGATAATACATTTCTGGCTTTGCTATTGGCTGCCTGCATCACCATCCACGGACTAAACGCCCACGGCGTAGCATCAATAGCGCGCAAAACATCTGATAAATCACACCATTGATAATCCATCACTTCATCACCGTTGGGCTGTAACGCGCTGGTAATTCGTGCGGCAAAGACTGGACACATTTCATTTTCGACAATGCCATTCGGGTCAGTGGCGCGATAGTGGAAGTCTGGATAAACCGATTCGGGTGACGTTATTTCCACGCCCAGTTCATAGCGGCAACGGCGGATTACCGCCTCTTCATTGCTTTCGCCCAGTTGTGGATGACCGCACACCGAGTTAGTCCACACGCCTGGCCACGCTTTTTTGCTTAGTGCGCGGCGGGTAACCAGCAGTTGTCCCTTAGCATTAAATAGCCAGCAGGAGAACGCGAGATGTAAGGGGGTGTCTGCCGTGTGTGCGGCATATTTTTCCAGCGTACCCGAGGGGACTCCCTGTGCATTCAGTAAAATGACGTGTTCCGTTTGCATAATTTCTCACATGTAATTCTAATCACTCGTCATTATAGATAACTGAAGAGTCAAATGATTAACCAAGTGAGTGTTTATCGGCATCCGCCCGTTTTGAGCGGATGCTGACAGAGAAAGGTCATTTAAAAAAGCAGCATCATATATTTGAAGCGACTTTCAATAGCCATTGCCACGCAGTCAGAAATGACAGGAATGGAGATCATTAAGAGTAATAACAGACTGAATATAGTGCGTATTAACAGGTTCATATCATTCACCATGCTCATTTTTCTTTAGCTTGCGCATCAAAAGCCACATACGCACTGTTCTGACTTTTAAATCTTTATCAGAGACGGATTCCTTCACCAGGTCAGCATGATGCTGGTAGCCATTAAAGAAGACATTCAGCACAACGGCGCTAAGGGTTGCGAGCATAATGCCGCTATGCAGCAACGGTTGCAGTACGGCCGGTAACTTAGAAAAGAAATCGTGAGAGAGCGTCGGAGTCATGCCAACGCCGAGACTGATCGCCACAATATAGAGGTTGTAACGGTTGGTGGTGTAGTTACAGCGCGACAGAATTCGAATCCCTGTCGCCAGTACCATGCCGAACATCACCAGCCCAGCGCCGCCCAGCACAAATTGCGGAATGGAGGCTACCAGCACCGCCATTTTTGGCACCATCCCGAACATGATTAATATAATTCCCGAAGAAATACACACCCAGCGGCTATGAACGCGCGTCACGCTAACCAGGCCAACGTTTTGAGAAAATGACGTGTGGGGGAAGCTGTTAAACGTGCCACCAATCATTGTCCCTATGCCATCTACGCGTAGCCCGCGAATAATGTCTTGCGAAGAAAGTTTTCTACCGACAATTTCCCCCAATGCCAGGAACATCCCCATCGACTCGATAAACACGATGATTAACACGGCAGTCATGGTCAGAATGGAAACGGGATCGAAAATCGGCATACCAAACGACATCGGCGTAACAATCGCAAACCATGAAGCATCATGTAGCCCGGATAAATTGACTTCATTCATCATCCACGAAAGTAAAAAGCCAAATACAATCCCCAGTAATACGGCGACGTTGGACATAAATCCTTTCGCATAGCGAGTAATGAGCAAGATAAAAATTAAGACGGCAAAGGAGATACCTAAATAAACGGGATTACCATATTGCGGATTCCCTTTACCTCCGGCGGCCCAGTCAATACCCACCTGAATGATGCTAAGCCCGATAGAAGTAATAACCACACCGGTAACCAACGGTGGGAATAAAGGCATTAAGCGACCAATAAGTGGTGCTAATAGCGTGGTGATAAAACCGGCCGCAATGGTCGCGCCAAAAATCCCCAGCAGACCGATATCCGGGTTCATCCCAATGGCAATCATTGGCGTTACAGCCGCAAAGGTCACCGACATAATCACCGGCAGGCGAATTCCCATAAAGCGACCAATGCCGATACATTGCAATAATGTGACGATACCGCAGCAAAAGAGATCGGAGCTAATCAGCATTGCGATAGCTTCTTTCGAGAGTCCGAGTCTGTCACCAATCATCAGTGGGACGGCGACTGCGCCTGCGTACATAACAAGGACGTGTTGCAGACCGAGTATGATCAGCTTTCCTGGTGATAATATGCGGTCCACCTCATCCGTTGGGCGGTCTTGCCCTGAGGATGAGGGAATTTGAGAATCTATGGCGCTCATCAGTCTTTCTCCTTTCGCTCGCCAGAGTAAAAAGCAACCGTTTACGTTCACTAAAACTCTTTAATGACATGCTCGTGGGATGCCAGTTTTCACAAGGAGGGGACGTTACAAGATGGAAATGCGGGGGCAATCACATAATCGGGATTAAACCGAGAAAATGAGAATAAAAATAGACAATGAAATTATCTTTAATTTTCTCATATTGATATTTCATTAATCATTCTGGCATGTCGCACTCTCGTATTTAATACTTTTTATCCGAATGGCATTTTTTTGAACGGCGATGTTTAAATCTTGAAAACGGCACAGATTGAGGGGAGATAATTTGATATCTCTCACAAAATTATAATTAAAACTGACTCGTTTCCTCATATATGCCCGTTTATTGCATTGCGACATTTGAGAAGACATAACTCATCAAATGAAAGGGATGCAAATGAACAAGTTTATTGCTGCTGATGCTGCGGAATGTATAGGCTGTCATGCCTGTGAAATTGCCTGTGCGGTGGCTCATAATCAAGAAAACTGGCCGCAGAGTCATGGTGATTTTCGACCCCGTATCCACGTTGTTGGGAAAGGTCTGGCTGCAAATCCAGTGGCTTGCCATCATTGCAACAATGCCCCCTGCGTTACGGCTTGCCCGGTAAATGCTCTGACTTTCCAGCCCGATAGCGTGCAACTGGACGAACAAAAATGCATTGGTTGTAAAAGATGCGCAATCGCTTGCCCCTTTGGGGTAATTGAGATGGTCGATGCTATTGCGCAGAAATGTGACCTTTGTAATCAGCGCAATTCCGGCGCGCAAGCCTGTATTGAAGTCTGCCCAACCCAGGCGTTGCGGCTGATGGATGAGAGCGGTTTGCAGCAGATGAAAACGCTGCGACAGCGCAGGACGGCGGAGGGAAAAGCATCGGAAAAACCACAATCATCGCGTCGCGAGGCATTGCTCCCTGTCACTCCACGCAAAGGGGCGGATAAAGTTACAGCAAGCGAGCGGAAGACCCACTTTGGCGAAATTTATTGCGGCCTTGATCAAAAACAAGCGGCGTATGAAAGCGACCGTTGTGTCTATTGCGCCGAAAAAGCCAACTGTAACTGGCATTGCCCGCTGCATAACGCTATCCCTGATTACGTCCGCCTGGTGCAGGAAGGGAAGATTATTGAAGCGGCAGAACTCTGCCACCAGACCAGTTCATTACCGGAAATTTGCGGTAGGGTGTGTCCGCAGGACCGGCTTTGTGAAGGCGCATGTACTTTAAAAGATCACTCTGGCGCAGTCTCTATCGGTAATCTGGAACGCTATATTACTGATACTGCGCTGGCGATGGGCTGGCGTCCTGATGTCAGCCAGGTTGTTCCCCGCATAGAAAAAGTGGCGGTGATTGGCGCAGGACCCGCGGGGCTGGGATGTGCCGACATTCTGGCGAGGGCGGGTGTTCATGTTGATGTCTTTGATCGCCATCCAGAAATTGGCGGTATGCTGACTTTTGGCATTCCTCCGTTCAAGCTCGATAAAATGGTATTAAGCCAGCGGCGGGAGATATTCACCGCAATGGGAATCGACTTTCATCTCAACTGTGAAATTGGCCGTGATATTTCTTTCAACGAATTAACGGCGGAATATGATGCTGTTTTCCTCGGCGTGGGGACTTACGGCATGATGCGTGCAGATCTGCCGCATGAAGATGCGCCGGGCGTCATTCAGGCGCTCCCGTTCCTGACTGCCCATACCCGCCAGCTTATGGGACTGCCGGAGTCTGAAGAGTATCCGCTGACGGATGTTGAAGGTAAACGCGTCGTGGTTTTGGGTGGCGGCGATACGACAATGGATTGTTTGCGTACTTCCATCCGCCTCAATGCTGCCAGTGTGACCTGCGCGTATCGCCGTGATGAAGTCAGTATGCCCGGTTCGCGTAAAGAGGTAGTCAACGCGCGCGAGGAAGGCGTTGAGTTTCAGTTCAATGTTCAGCCGCAATATATTGCTTGTGACGATGATGGGCGTTTAACTGCGGTGGGCCTGATTCGTACCGCAATGGGCGAGCCGGGACCAGATGGGCGTCGTCGTCCACGTCCGGTGGCGGGCTCTGAGTTTGAACTGCCCGCCGATGTTCTGATTATGGCGTTTGGTTTTCAGGCACATGCAATGCCGTGGTTACAGGGGAGTGGAATAAAACTCGATAAATGGGGACTGATTAAAACCGGTGACGCGGGATATTTCGCTACTCAGACGCATCTGAAAAAGGTCTTTGCCGGGGGGGACGCGGTTCATGGTGCGGATCTGGTTGTCACTGCAATGGCGGCAGGACGGCAGGCGGCGCGCGATATGTTAACTATGTTTGATACGAAGGCATCGTGATGAAATCGTTAATTATCGTTAATCCGGCTGACTGTATTGGCTGTCGCACTTGTGAAGTAGCCTGTGTTGTCGCCCATCCGTCAGAGCAGACTTTAAATACCAGCTTCTTTTTGCCTCGCTTAAAGGTGCAGCGTTTGGATCGAATTAGTGCTCCGGTGATGTGTCACCAGTGCGAAAACGCGCCTTGCGTTGGGGCCTGCCCCGTGCAGGCGCTGACGATGGGTGAGCAGGTGGTGCAGGCAAATTCTGCCCGTTGTATCGGCTGCCAGAGTTGCGTCAGCGCGTGTCCGTTTGGGATGATCACAATTCAAATGTGGCCGGGAAATGTGCGGCCAGAAATCGTGAAATGTGACCTTTGTGAACAGCGGGAAGAGGGACCGGCTTGCGTTGCATCTTGCCCGACGCAGGCGTTGCAGTTGTTAACCGAAGGAGAACTCAGGCGAGTCCGCCTGCAGCGTATTGCTGCCAGCGGCAAGAATCCACTCTGACAAAACTCCGCGCTGTATGGCGCGGAGGTTCTTCTAGATAGCCCAGCCACCCGCGTAAAACGCGACCAGGGCGACAGTGATGATGACAGTACCAATATTGAGTTTGTTCCATTCGCGAGCAAAAACACGACCCACTACGAGAGTTACAAAGCCCAGCATAATGCCGGTGACGATATTACAGGTCAGGACGATAAAGACAGCGCAAACCAGGCCCGCCATCGCATCAATAAAGTCATTGAAGTCCAGTTTTGAGACGTTACTTAACATCAGCAGACCCACGTACATCAGTGCGGGAGCTGTGGCATAACCGGGGATCAGAAACGATAACGGTGATAAAAACAGAATCAACAGGAACAGTAAGCCAACAATCGTCGCTGTCAGACCTGTTTTGCCACCCGCTGCGGTTCCTGCGGCAGATTCGATATAGACCGCCGCAGGTGCAGCACCCACCAGCCCAGAAAATATCGAGCTGACGGAATCGCTGGTCAGGGCTTTACCACCGTTGATTATCTGGTTGTCTTTATCCAGGAGATTCGCCTGACCGGCTACTGCGCGGATGGTGCCGGTGGCATCAAATACGGCGGTCATCACCAGTGCCAGTACACTCGGGAGAACTGTTGGCTGGAGTGCACCCATAATGTCGAGGCTGAAAATTAGCGACTTACCATCTTCGCCAGCCAGGCTCGGCATCGCCACCAGACCATGGTATTTCACCGCGGGATCAAAGATTAAGCCGATTATCGAGATGGCGATAATTACCAGTAAGATCCCTCCAGGTACGCGGCACTTCTCCAGACCAAAAATTACCGCTAATCCCAGCAAGCTCATCATCACAGGGAAAGAGGTAAATGCCCCGAGCGCTACCGGTAAACCTTCAATCGGGTTTTTGATAACCATACCAACGCCGTTAGCTGCAATCAGCAGCAGGAACAGGCCGATACCAATGCCTGTTCCATGGGCAATACCCATCGGTAAATTGCGTAAGATCCAGGTTCGTATACCGGTTACGGAGATGGCGGTGAAGATGAGGCCCATCAGGAAGACCGCGCCCAGTGCGACAGGAACGCTAATTTGTTGTCCGAGTACCAGACTGAATGCGGTAAATGCCGTCAAGGAGATGGCGCAGCCGATCGCCATTGGCAAATTGGCCCACAGCCCCATTAGCAGCGAACCGAAGCCCGCAACCAGACAGGTGGCGACAAACACCGCGGCGGGAGGAAAGCCTGCTTTACCCAGCATTCCCGGTACGACAATAACGGAGTAAACCATCGCCAGAAATGTGGTTAAGCCTGCCAGAACTTCCTGGCGAACGGTACTGCCACGAGCGGTAATCTTAAAATAGCTATCCAGCGCGCCCTGTGGCTTTGGTGCGTCCGGTGTTTGTAGGATGTCTCCAGACATAATGATGTCCTCACGAGGATGTTTAAGGTTTTATTATTAGTTGCGTTCGTACACCAGACGACCATCAACGTAGGTGCGGTAGATCGAACGGTCATCGCCCAACGTCATCATCACGAACAATTTGTCGACTAAAGAAACAGAGTTGTCATAGCGCAGCTGCTGTAGTGGTGTGGCCGTGGGTTCCATCACCACAAAATCAGCCTCTTTGCCGGGTAAAAAGTTGCCGATAAGGTCATCAAGGCCCAGAGATTTCGCGCCACCAAGGGTGGCAAGGTAAAACGCTTCATACGCGGAGAGGCGGTATCCCTGTAACTGCAATACTTTGTAGGCTTCATTCAACGTTTGCAGCATGTTGAAGGTGGTTCCGGCACCAATGTCAGTTCCCATGCCCACTTTGACTTTTTTCTTCCAGGCTTTTTGTAGGTTGAATAGACCACTGCCCAGGTAGAGGTTTGAAGTTGGGCAGAAAGCGATGCTGGATTTGGTTTCGCTAAGCCGATCCCACTCTTTTTCCTCGAGATGGACGCAGTGAGCAAAGACGCAGTTTTTCCCTGTCAGGCCGTACTGGTGGTAAACATCCAGATAACCATCATGTTCAGGATAGAGTGATTTCACCCAGGCAATTTCATCTTTGTTTTCACAGAGATGGGTATGTACCCACGTATCTGGATACTCTTCTTTCAGGCGTTGCGCCATCGCCATCTGTTCAGGTGAAGATGTTGGGGCGAAGCGTGGTGTAATGGCATATAACAGACGACCATTTTTGTGCCAGCGTTCGATCAGTTCTTTGCTTTGGTGATAGCTGCTTTCGGCAGTATCGAGCAGATAATCCGGTGCGTTGCGGTCCATCATCACCTTACCGGCAATCATGCGCATATTGATATGACTGGCGGCTTCAAACAGCGCATCAACGGATTGCGGATGGACGGTACCAAACACCAGCGCCGTGGTGGTTCCGTTACGTAAAAGCTGCTTGATGAAGAACGCCGACATTTCGCGGGCGTACTCTAAATCCTCATAACGGCGCTCAGTAGGGAAGGTGTGTTTATTCAGCCATTCCAGTAACTGCTCGCCATAGGCACCGACCATTTCACTCTGCGGATAATGGATATGCGTATCGACAAAGCCCGGTACTATCAGTTTGCCGCGATAATCACGGACGCGAATGGTGTCCGGGATTTGATGCTTGCCCTGTTCCCATTCACCAAACCATTCCACTTTCCCCTGTTTAATGAGTAATAAACCATCCTCAATAAATCGCAGCGCAGAAGCGATCTCTTCTGGATTATCGACCGTACGGATGACATCAATAAAACTGCCTCGTACTGCTTTTAACGTGTGTTCCCCTGACATCATTGACTCCTTTACTGTTAATCCATTTCTTCCACTGAGGTAATACCCGGCAGAACGTTTTCCTGTCGGTAGCCACCAGGGAGGATAATATTTAATAAAATCGCAGTTAGGCCTCCGGCACAAATAGGATTTTCAACTAATACATATATTGAGGCGGGTAATATTTTAAAAATTTCGGGGTCATAAGAAACACCAAGTCCTAAACCTAAAGAAGTGGCGACAATAAGTGTTTCACGGCGCTTTAATCCGTTGGTAATAATGATGCGGATACCCGCAATGGCAATCATGGAAAACATCAACGTCATTGCACCACCCAGAACTGCCGAGGGAATAGTGGTGAAGAAGCCACCGATCACCGGAAATAATCCGAGGATAACCAGCATTACCGCGATGGTTCGCCCGACATAACGTGAGGCGACACCGGTCATCTGAATAACACCGTTATTTTGTGCAAACGTGGTTAATGGTAGTGAACCGACGGCGGAGGCGATAACCGAAACCAGACCATCTGCCAGCACGCCGCCTTTCAGGCGTGACTGATATTCTTCTCCCTGGATAGGGCGGCGGGAAACCATTGCTGTGGCGGTGATATCCCCTACTGCTTCCAGTACACTAAGCAGATAAATGGTGCCGACCACCAGGAACTGATGGAGGTTGAAATTAAATCCGTATTTGAAAGGATGGGGAATAGTAATGAGGGGGAGATTGCGTAAACTGCTGAAGTCCACCATGCCAAGGCATAATGAAACCGCATAACCCACGCACAAACCAATGGCGATTCCGCCCATACGTAGTAGCGGACTGCGACAACAGTTAAAGCCAATAACCACAATCAGCACCAGTAAACCAACGCCAAGGTGCTCGTAGTTGCCGAACGTGCCACTGCTCTTGGCGGCAAAACCAC
Source organism: Escherichia sp. E4930 (assembly GCF_005845405.1). NCBI lineage: Bacteria > Pseudomonadati > Pseudomonadota > Gammaproteobacteria > Enterobacterales > Enterobacteriaceae > Escherichia > Escherichia sp. E4930. The sequence goes on from NZ_VCDZ01000011.1 coordinate 63,718, forward strand.
CGCCAAAATCAATAATGCCAACTTTAATCAGGCTTAAGCCGATCATCAGTACAACAATACCACTGACAGTGGGAGTAATTACTCTGCGTAAATAAGGAAGAATAAAAGAGGCTCCGACCACCAGAAAGGCGCCAACGAAGGAGACGCCGAGGAGTGACGACATGATTAACTCTTCATGAAAACCGTCGCTTTTCATGCTGCTACCCAGCGCAATCATGACTGTCACAAATGAAAAATTGACTGACTGAATAGAGAGTAAACCTGAACCTATAATTCCATAGCGATTTACCTGCAACCAGGTACCAATACCAGAAGCGATCATCGCCATAGAAACCAGGTAGGCAGTGGTTTCTGCGGAAAGTTGTAAGGCCGCCCCCACAATCAGCGCGGGTGTTACCATTGGGACGAAAATTGCCAATAGATGAGTAATGGCACCAACGATAGCCTGATGAAAAGGAGGGCGATCCTCCAGTTCAAATATAAGGTCAGAACCTGCATGGTTTATATCAGACATCCCTTCACTCCTTTATAAAGTAAATTTGATCATCTGAATCAGTAAAATAAATTCCCACGAATTTGGGGCGCAGGACGCCTTGAGAACGGCTTATCTCATTTTCGCAGTTACTAATTAGTTATCTTTAATACAAGGGAAACTGGCCGCCGAAGCGGCCATTTATTATTTATATTTTTTTCAGTGCGGTGAGTATTTTCTCCGGTGTGAAATGCCATTCGCGTAACCAAATGCCGCAAGCATCGTGAATTGCGGTAGCAATTGCCGGTGCTGCACCGTTCACGCCGATCTCCGATATCGATTTCGCCCCGAATGGGCCGACTTTATCGTCGCTCGGTACCAGCACGGCACGGAAATCACGCGGAATGTCACCAATTTTCGGTGCGCCGTAACTGCGTAAATCACGCGTTAACGGGTGACCTTCGGCGTCATAAATGATTTCTTCGCTCATGCTGTGGCCGATAGCACGCAGGGTGGCACCGTAGATTTGTCCCAACGCTAACTCTGGATTGACCGGTGTACCGCAGTCCAGCAAGGCGTAGAATTTATCCAGGCGGATTTCACCGGTACGTGTATTGACGGCCACTTCAGCGAAGTTTGCCCCATACGGGAAGGCGAAATCAGGCGTGATGTAACTGGCTGTTCCCACCAGTGAACCAAAGCCAGTACCGGTTTCGCCTTTATGGGCAATATCCCCGAAACTGACTTCACCTTTCTTGCCGCGCACAACGCCCGGCGTTGCCAGTTGAACATCTTCCAATGGCTCACCCAACATTTGCGCGCCGTGGAAAAGGATTTTCTCGCGTAAATTTTCCGCTGCCATACGTGCGGCGTTGCCTGAGAAGCAAGTGCCGGACGAGGCATACGCGCCTTTATCAAACAACGCATGATCGGTATCACCGGAGATAACATGCACGTCCTGCGGTGGACAATGCAGCACTTCGGCCGCCAGTTTAGTGACTACAGTATCCAGACCCGTACCGATGTCGGCACCACCAGAATGGACGATAAATGTACCGTCTGATTCCAGTTTGATCATGCAGTTAGCCTGATCGATATCAGGGATACCTGATTTCTGCATAATAATGGCGACGCCACGACCCACGCACCAGTCACCCTTCTGCGCTTTAGGTGAAGACCATTGGATCATCTCACGCCCCTGACGCAGGATCTCTTCCAGTGCGCAGCTGGCAGCAGAAGGAACGGAGGTCGGCGCTTTACCTTCGCCAATTGCGCCGAGAATCTTCAGCTCTTGCCCTTCGTGTACCCGGTTACGTTCGATAATTTCCAGCTGGTCGATCTGCAACTGTTCAGCCAGTTCTGCTAATGCCATAGTGATAGCGAAGTTACCTTTCGGTGCGCCATAACCCTGATAAGCACCATTTGGGCAGATGTTGCTATAGTAGGTGGTGACCTGGAAATCGACGTTATCGCACGGATATAACGGCAGCGACAGCGCCGGTCCGTTACACGGTACGGTGAGTGAGTGGTTGCCGTAAGGACCTGTGTTGGCGCGGAAATCCATCTTCACTGCCGTCAGGCGACCATCTTTTTTGGCCCCCAGTTTGACGGTGACTTTCGCGACGTGACGAGAGGTGTTAGCAATAAACTCTTCTTCGCGGGTGTAGCGGAACAGTACCGGACGTCCGGTCACGCAGGTTGCCCAGGCGCACACTTCTTCCAGCAGGATGTCCTGTTTAGACCCAAAACCGCCGCCTACGCGTTCTTTAATGACATGAACTTTATGCTGTTTCATGCCCACGAGACGCGCAACCTGGCGACGCAGGTGCCACGGTACTTGAGTGGACGCGTGGATAACCAGACGATCGCCGTCCATGCGGGTAAAGCAGATGTGTGTTTCAGTCGGGCACTGTTGTGCCTGAGTTGAATTATAGGTTCGTTCAATGATCACATCGGCGTCGGCAAAGCCTTTGTCCATATCACCAATATGACCATGAATACTGGCGGCGATATTTTTGCGAGGGCGAGAACCGATAGGGAAGTTGATGATCATATGCTCGCCGCGCTGGGCTGCATGGCTGTTATCGTCTTCCAGAGTATCTGGCGCACCAGCAACATACACCACCGGTTCATCGTGTACGACAGGCGCATCTTCCGCCATTGCCTCGTCAATCGACATTACTGGCTTAAGCACCTCATATTCAACGTCGATGAGCTTCAGTGCTTCGAGCGCAATTTCTTCACTTTCAGCGACGACCGCAGCCACGCGATCGCCGACGTGGCGCATTTTCTTGCCGAACATACGGCGGTCAAGCGGTGACGGTTCCGGTGCGCTCTGACCACCAGGTGTGTAGTAGATATCCGGGCAATTCAGGTGAGTAATAACGTGAACAACGCCCGGTAAAGCCTCGGCTTTACTGACATCCAGATGGGTAATCAGTGCGTGAGCGTGTGGGCTACGTAACATTTTTATGACGCAGGCGTCAGCGGTTACGCGGTCTTCAACATAGCAGGGTTTCGCCTGCACCATTTTGGCAGCGTCGGTTTTCGGGTAATGTTTACCAATAACTTCAAGGTCATCGCGGAAAGTTGGGGCGATATCAATCGTAGCCTGTGGGTTATTTTTACGTGCAACCGCCAGTTCAATGACCTGGTAGTATTGCTGCCAGCCAGCATCGCGGCTGAACAGACCAGAAAGCGCGTCGTCGATCTCTTCGCGGGTTGGTGTGGCGATGCGATCGAGAAGATCGGTGATAATCAGAGCCGCAGCCGGATCGTTATAACCGGACTGCACCACGCCGACATCAACCATTGCCTGTTGAACCAGACTTAATTCATTCCATTTGCCTAAGGATTCAGTGGTGAGAATGTCTGCGTTTTCTAACTGTGCTGCTATCAACAGGGAGGCGTTAAGGATATTACCGTTAAAAAGAATCGCGTCAGAACCGGCAAAACCGAAGCCATCATCACTGTTGCGCACAGAGTGCATACCCATGCCAAACAACAGCTTTTGCACGTTCTCACCAGGATTAGCTTTTAGCTCCTGGGGCGCGCCATTTAAAGTAAAGTGGATATTCATACGGCTTCCTCCCCAGCCTGTTGGCAGTCGGCATACAGGTCGGCTACCAGAACTCCCGTGATATAGCGTTTATAGGCTACGCTGCCCCGCAAATCTTCCTGCGGGAAAATGGCGTTGGCGACAGCCTGTTCAAGTGCATAGCCTTCCAGATTTTGTTTTTCGACATCGTGCAGACGCAGTGCTTTACTGGTGACGCCATCCAGCGCAATTCGCATACCGTCGTGGTCGGTTAACGCTACGGCTGCCGTCACTACCGTTAATCCAGCCTGGGAACGGCTAATTTTGCGAGTCGCACAGGTGCGGTACGGATCTTTAATGATGATTTCGGTTAGCAGGCGATCGCATGGGCAGGCCAGGTACTCTTCGATGGACAGTGTTTCACCATTGCCAAAAACCAGTTCAGCATCCAGAGCCAGCAGAACGGGAAGCAACACCGATTCTTCCTGCGGGGCGGCGATTTCGCCACCAATAGTCGACTGATTACGAACATGGCGAGAGTAAACAAAACCGAGTGCTTCGCGCAGTGCCGCAGGAATAAAGCGCGCATCACGCAGTGGCTGTAAGCGAGACATTGCACCAATACGCAGTGCGCCGTTATCCCAGTCAACCCAGTCCAGTTCCAGATCCTGTAAGGAAATGGCAATCTTTTTATCGGTGCGGGTTGGCGTGGCGTTGAGTTTGCTGCCGCCGGCAAACCAGACGGCTTCATCCTGGTAGCGGCGCTTCAGTTCCAGCGCCTGTTCGACAGAGTCGGGCCTGAAAAATTGTTCAATCATCTTCTTTCCTTATTTAACCCTCTTCCCTGAAGGAAGAGGGTTTTTGTCATTTATGCCAATGCATCCATACGACGCCACATACTGGCAGCGGCTTTTCTGGCTTGCGCATAAATGGAATCGCAATCGAAGTTAAACTGACGATCTTCATAGACCATCACGCCGTTGACCATCACGCTGTGAACGCTGCCTGACCCCATACCAAAGGCGATATGTCCGGCGATATTGTCTGCCAGCAGCGGCGTCGGCGAGTTGTAATCGCAAATGGTTAAATCTGCTTTATAACCGGCTTCCAGGAGGCCAAATTTCGCGCCAAAGTTGCGGCTTATCAGTTCGTTGCCGTTAGTCAGGGCTTTGGCAAAACTGTCTGGCCATAGCGGACCACCCGCATCGCGATGTTTAAAGAAGGCAAATTTCATCTCTTCAAACATGTCTGAACCAATGCCGTCGGTTCCCAACGCCAGATTGCGGATGTCGCTAAGGTGATGGTTGTAGCCGACGTGGTTGTTCATGTTGGAACGGGCGTTATGCACCAGGAACGCATCGCGCTGATTGAGCAGAGCAATATCTTCTTTCGACAAATAAAGTCCGTGAGCAACCAGCGTTTTGTTGTCGATGAGATCGTATTCTGCCAGCCGTACCAGCAGGTCTTTGCCGTACCAGTGGTGACTGTGAGAAACGTCGTAAAGGTCTTCAGCGGCGTGAATGTGTAAACCACGCCCGGTAGCTTTCACTGCTTCGCGCAGCATTTCCAGCCCAGCATCTGGCACGGTAAATGGCGCGTGAGCACCGATATGAGCTTCCACCAGATACGGCTCGGTTGCCGCTTTCTTCGCCTCATCAATCTGACGGGCGAAGCGGATATTTTCCTCTACCCCTTCCTGCAGCTCTTTGATGCCGTTGTTACGGTCGGTAGTTTCAAAACAGGTCATCGCGCGCAGGCCAACTTTTAAAAATGCGTTGCGCAATGTGGAGAGCGACCCGCCGATATACGCCGGAGAGGCATGGTGATCGATAACCGATGTACATCCGCTCTTAATCGCTTCCAGGGAACAAATCAGTCCGCTGTAGTAGAGAGATTCTTCATCAAGGGCGCGATCGAGCCGCCACCACAGGTTTTTCAGCGTCGAGATGAAGTCCGGGCAGGGGGCGATGTTTGCCATAATTCCGCGGGAAAGCCCCGAGTAAAAATGGTTGTGCGAGCAGACAATCCCCGGCATTACAATCCGACCATGCATCTCTTTGTAGTTGGCTTCAGGGTAGCGGTGTGTCAGGGCGTTGCCGATAGCGATAATCACATCATTTTCGATGGCGATATCGACGCTTTCCTGCACTTTCGCCGGGTGTAGCTGTACTGCGGTGACATTCTTCAGAATCAACATGATTACACCTCCACGCGGCCCAGCAGATAATGATGATGCTGGTGGACATGGCTAATGATGCGGCACATATCGTTCAGCTCTGGCGGTACGTTGTTGAACTGGCCTTCGCTGTCGATGTTTAACACCCAGCTTTGGTTATTCAGACGCACGCGTACTCGGCAATCTTCCACCAGGAAGCCTGGGTTGCTGCTGTTATCAAAGTCTTGCGACAGGCTAAAGACGGTGATTTTGTCTTTGTACGGTTTACCGTTCCACGGACAGAACTGGGCGCAGTTGCCGCATTCGTTGCAGTAGGCGTCCAGGTGCAGTGTCTGGAAACGGTTCTGGAATCCAGGGACCGCAATTGACACGTTGGCGCGGTTCGGGCAGACATCCACACACTTGCTGCAAATGTAGTTACATTCAAGACAACGTGCGGCTTCCTGAGCGACAAACGCGTCACGATCATCGCTGTCGACCTGGGTGACAGAGATATCGCCTTTGCGTTGGTAGATTTCCGTCGGGTTGACGTTGTTCCAGTATTTATCGCTTTGGTGTGAACGGATATTTTCCCGGCTAAGAATGGCATCCGATGCCCGACGAGCTGTGCCGACAGCCGCGACAATGGAGGAAGGTCCGCGCTGTACGTCACCGATCATAAAGACATTAGTCAGGCGGGTTTCACCGTTATGGTCGACGTCTGGCCAGCCGTTGTTGTCCAGCGGCACGCCCATCGTATTCAGGGCTTCAGTATCCTGTTGTTCGCCAATGGCGGTAATCAAACTGTCTACGTGCAGTGTTACCGTTTCGTTGGTTTCTACCGGGCGGCGGCGACCTTTCTCATCAGGTTCGCCAAGTGACATGACGCGCAACGTTAAGGTGCCATCAGCATCGAAACGTTCAGGATTGTTCAGGAAACGGAACTCCACGCCATCGTGCAGTGCTTCTTCATACTCTTCGCGCCACGCTGGCATCTCTTGCAGTGAACGACGGTAAACGACGGTTGCTTTTTCAACGCCAGGCACGCGTAATGCCGCACGGGCGCAGTCCATTGCGGTGTTACCCGCCCCGACAACCACCACATGTTTGCCCAGTTTGAGCGCAGTACCCTTGTTGTACTCGCGCAGGAAGGGGAGAGATTTCCAGACATTCTGGTTGTCGCCCGCCAGTTTCACACCGCTATTTTTATCAGTACCTGTGGCAATCAGAACGTAGTGGAAGCCCTGATTTTTTAACTGTTCGACGGTCAGGTCCGGCGAGCAACCGTACTCAAATTTCACGCCGTGATCGGCGACAAAATCGATATCGTGCTGAATTAACTCAGCCGGAATACGGAACTGCGGAATAATATTTTTCACCACGCCGCCCGCGTTAGCTTCGCGTTCAAACAGCGTGACCGGATGGCCTGCTCTGGCAAGGAAGTAACCTGCAGCCAGACCCGCCGGACCGGCGCCAATTACAGCAACCGGATGACGAGAACCGGAACCGGCTGGTTTGTGCCAGCGTTGCTTATATTCATCCCAGCCTTTTTCCAGGGCGACTTTTTTCAGTTCGCGGATATTCAACGCACTGTCGTAATCCAGACGAGTACAGTTGTACTGGCACTGGTGATCGCAAATATGGCCGGTAATCGCGGGCAGGGCGTTGCGTTGGTAGATAAGTTCCAGCGCGTCGGCATAGCGATGTTCGCCCAGCAGGCGAATATATTCCGGAATATCCTGTTTGATGGCACAAGCAGTAACACAGGGGGCAACGTAGCAGTCGGTCAGTGGCAGGTCTTCTGCCACTTCAATACGCTCTTCTGGCTTCCAGTGTTTCTGGGTGTATTCCATAGTTAGCGCATCTGCTGCCAGCCTGTTCAACCGTTCGACGTCAACACAGTTAAGCCCCCAGGCGTCTGACCCTTCCAGTTCGCGCATGCAAGCGCTTAAGCGCAGATAGCCACCAGGTTTCAGCAGGTCAGTTGCCATGGTTATCGGGCGAATACCCGTATCGAAAATATCGCGGATAGTTAACTGGCTGGCGCCACCGGAATAAGAGATGGGCAGTTTGCCGTCAAAGGCGCGGGAAAGAACTGCTGCGACATTGATGGAGAGCGGGAACAGCGCACGCCCGGACATATACATCTCTTCGCCAGGCAGTGCGCCTTTATTGTTGATGGTGCCGAGGGTGTTAGTCAGTTTGACGCCAAAGCCGAGCGATTTTTCTTTCGCCAGCGCCATCAGGCGTTCCAGCATTTCCAGCGCCTGGGTTAGCTTGAGATCGTGATCAAATGACTCTTCTTTTAAGCCAATGTAATCGAAACCACAGCTATCGAGAATCTCGCGCACTCGCGCGTAACCCAATAAAGTCGGGTTGAGTTTCACGAAGGTATTGAGCTCTTTTTCTTCCAGCATGTAACGGCAAATGGCTTCGATTTCATGTGGAGGGCAGCCGTGCATCGTGGAGAGGGTAACGCCTTGTACCATGCTGGTGGGGATACGTGCCGATAAGGCCAGCAAGCTTTCACGTTTTTCCTGCAAACCGTGGCGGGCTAAAAATGCGTCATCCAGGAGTAGTTTATGAAGCGTATCGCGGTATTGTGCAAACTTCGGATGTGCAGACGCGTCCATCATATTATCGATGAACTGCTGCATGGGTGGTTGTTTAATGCCTTCGAGGTTGTAACCGACGCTCATATTAAAGATGAATGATTTACCGGACTCGGACGGCTGGAACATCGCTTCGAGAAGATGCAGGGCGAACCAGGCTTTGAGGTATTCATCCCACGCTTTAAGCAGGGTAAATTCGGTGGACCATTCGGTGTTAAAACACTCGTCTTCGGCGTCGATACAGGGCTTTTCCAGCTCCAGACGATCGAGGATTTGTACTGTTTTAAGTTCGATGAAGCGTCCGCCAGTCAGCCAGGAAGTGACGATGTTTTGTGCGAGTTGCGTGTGCGGACCTGCGGCGGGGCCGACTGGTGTCGCACAGGTTTCACCGAAAACACCGACAGATTTACCTTTTGCGGGTGAGTAAAACTGTTGCTCGGGAATACCAAAGATTGAGCGTTGTTGTTGGTATTCATCAAATATGCGCGTCAAAAGTTCCTCAAACGGAATGGGACGCATAATATCCCCCATAACCCTCTCCTTAGCTTACACAGATATCATTGAGTGACCGGTATTGAGAAATCCGGTGGTTTAGGGGGATAGAGCAACAATCACACCACTCTTGCCATGTTCGCCAGGAAATATAAAAAAATGTGAAGCGCCTCGAAACTTAAGGGACTTTTGTGAATGATCTCACAGGTGTCAAATGAGAATTAAAATCACTCCTGGGTATTATTGTTGTCAGGAGTTTTATCACTTTTTCTCATTTCTCAAAATCAGTGATTCTGTATCATTATGATAAAGACGTACTGAGTGGATTTAATATTTGAACGCAATCGTTTAACTGGCTTTTCTAAATTTTAGTATGCTTTTTTTGCGCATTAATAAAGTCATTTGGAGTATCTATATCTAAAATTATTTCTTCATTTTCCATTTCGACGAAATAATGTTCGCCCATGAGTAATGCCTGGCGCATATGGGTAACATTAGGTTGTTTGACCGCCTGCATCAGGCAGGATTTTGACACTAAAATCGGATGGCCAGGCGTACCATTATGGAGCGGGAGTATGGCTCCGCTGTTTCGTAACTTCCAGATTTTTAGGAAGATATCTCTGTTAATGGTTGGCATATCACCATGAGTGAGAAAACAATGTTCTGTTTGTACCGCTGGCGCTGCGGCTTTTACCGAAGTCAGTAACCCCTGCGCATAATCTGGATTGTAGATAATAGTAATGTTGCAATGGCTAGCGTAGCGATTATGCAGTTCATTGCCGCGATAACCAGTGACTAAAATAATTCGGCTACAAAACTGCAACGCATTTTTGATACTCGCGTCAAGAATTGTTCCCTGTTGCCAGGGTAACATCATTTTCCATTGCCCCATTCTTGATGATAATCCGGCCGCGGTAATTATACAGTCGATGGCTGACATAGTGGTTCCATTATTATATGGGCTAATAACGCCTGGAAATGTGTTACTCCCTGATTAATGCGTACTTACCCCAGAGAGGTCCATGAAGACTCGTGAAAAGTATAATTGACCCATCGGCGTTATTCATTGATTTAGGCGCGCAGAAACACCCCACTGTGATTTCTGTTGTTGGCGCCGGGGGGAAAACCAGTCTGCTTTTTTGGCTGGCGCAGTTATTTCAGTCCATCGGTAGGCGCGTGTTGATCACTACGACCACACATATGTTTATGCCAGATTCACACTGGCCCGTGGTTATCTGCCGTGATCCCGCCATGCTTCCTCGCTCGTCTCTCAAATTCCCCATTTCATTTTGTTTTCACCGCTGGAAAGCGAACCAGGGAAAAGTGCAGGGATTTACGCCAGAAGCGATTGATGCACTGGCGCAACGGCCAGAATGTGACGTAATTCTCATTGAGGCAGATGGCTCACGTGGAATGCCATTAAAAGCGCCGGGTGAGCACGAACCTTGCATACCGAAAAGCAGTTGCTGCGTGATTGCTGTGATGGGCGGGCATGTTTTGGGCGCGAAAGTTGGTGCGGAAAATGTCCATCGCTGGTCGCACTTTGCCGATATTACTGGGCTGACGTCAGGGTCGACCTTGCAACTGAGCGATCTCATTGCGCTGGTTCGTCACCCGCAGGGCGCGTTTAAAAACGTACCGCAAGGCTGTCGGCGAATCTGGTTCATTAACCGTTTTTCTCAATGTGAGAATGCGATTGCGCAAAGCGAGCTACTTCAGCCGCTGCAACAACATGACGTAGAGGCAATCTGGCTGGGCGATATACAAGAACATCCTGCAATCGCGCGCAGATTTGTGAATTAGCGGCCCGGATATTCCGGGTTACTGAAAGGATATCCATTGAGGTTGGTATGAATATTTTCACAGAGGCTGCAAAACTCGAAGAGCAAAATTGTCCGTTTGCGATGGCGCAAATTGTAGATAGCCGAGGCTCTACTCCCCGCCATTCTGCACAAATGTTAGTGCGCGCCGATGGTTCTATCGTCGGTACAATTGGTGGCGGAATGGTTGAGCGGAAGGTGATTGAAGAGTCGCTTCAGGCATTGCAGGAACGTAAGCCGCGATTATTCCATGGTCGCATGGCGCGTAACGGCGCGGATGCCGTCGGGTCAGATTGCGGAGGCGCAATGTCAGTGTTTATCAGCGTACATGGTATGCGACCCCGGCTGGTGTTGATCGGCGCGGGGCATGTTAACCGGGCGATAGCCCAAAGCGCAGCACTGCTGGGGTTTGATATTGCTGTTGCCGATATTTATCGCGAAAGCCTGAATCCTGAACTTTTCCCGCCATCAACTGCGCTTGTTCATGCTGAGTCGTTTGGCGCGGCAGTGGAAGCACTGGATATTCGCCCTGATAATTTTATCCTGATTGCCACGAATAATCAGGATCGTGAAACCCTCGATAAACTCATTGAACAGCCCATTGCATGGTTGGGGTTGCTGGCAAGTCGCCGCAAGGTTCAGCTTTTCTTGCGTCAATTGCGTGAGAAAGGCGTGGCTGAAGAACATATTGCCCGTTTACATGCGCCCGTTGGTTACAACATAGGTGCGGAAACGCCGCAGGAGATCGCTATCAGCGTTCTGGCAGAAATATTACAGGTGAAAAATAACGCGCCGGGTGGGCTGATGATGAAACCTTCTCATCCTTCCGGACACCAGCTGGTGGTGATTCGCGGTGCGGGGGATATCGCCAGTGGTGTGGCGCTACGTCTGTATCATGCGGGTTTTAAAGTGATCATGCTGGAAGTGGAAAAACCGACGGTGATTCGTTGTACCGTGGCGTTTGCCCAGGCCGTGTTCGATGACGAAATGACGGTTGAAGGCGTCACCGCCCGACTGGCAACCAGCTCTGCAGAGGCGATGAAACTGACTGAGCGCGGATTTATTCCCGTGATGGTAGACCCCGACTGTTTACTGCTTGATGAGCTGAAACCACTTTGCGTGGTGGACGCTATTCTGGCGAAACAGAATTTGGGTACGCGTGCAGACATGGCTCCAGTGACGATCGCGCTTGGGCCGGGCTTTACCGCAGGTAAAGATTGTCATGCGGTGATTGAAACAAATCGTGGGCATTGGTTGGGACAGGTTATTTACTCTGGTTGCGCACAGGAGAACACTGGCGTTCCTGGCAATATTATGGGGCATACCACCCGGCGAGTTATTCGCGCTCCGGCGGCAGGTATCATGCGTTCCAACGTGAAGTTAGGCGATCTGGTGCAAGAGGGCGATGTTATTGCCTGGATTGGCGAGCATGAAATAAAAGCGCCGTTGGCGGGAATGGTGCGTGGTTTACTTAACGACGGGCTGGCGGTGGTCGGTGGCTTTAAAATCGGTGATATCGATCCTCGTGGTGAAACGGCTGATTTCACCAGCGTTTCTGACAAAGCCCGAGCGATTGGTGGTGGCGTACTTGAGGCGTTAATGATGTTGATGCATCAGGGCGTTAAAGCGACGAAAGAAGTGCTGGAAGTAGCTTAAATGAAAATGGCCGGATGGTATTACCGCCCGGCCTTGAGACTGATGATAAACGCTAAATTGCCTGATGCGCTGCGCTTATCAGGCCTACAAGTGCTTCGCAATTAATTGAATATTAGATGTTTTGTAGACTGAGTAAGGCGTTCACGCCGCATCCGGCATCAATAACGCGCACTTTGTTAACAATCTTTGGCCGAATGGCATCGCCACCCGGCCAATAAATTACTGAGAAATCACCGTTCCGGTTTTGCCTTCAATCCCTTCTTTCGCTTTGCTCAACACGGTAATCAGTGCTTCGCGACCTGCGCGAGAGCGGGCAAATGATGCGGCGGCTTCCACTTTCGGCAGCATAGAACCTTTTGCAAAATGCCCTTCTTCGATAAAGCGTTCTGCATCGGCCAATGACAGGCGATCGAGCCACTGCTCATTCTCTTTACCGAAGTTAATCGCCACTTTTTCTACAGCAGTCAGAATGATCAGCATATCGGCATCGATCATTTCTGCTAAACGGGCGCTGGCCCAGTCTTTATCGATAACCGCACTGGCGCCGCGCAGATGGTTACCTTCTCGAATCACAGGAATACCGCCACCGCCAACGGTGATCACAACCTGTCCTGCATCTACCAGCGCTTTAACTGTCTCTTTTTCAACAATATCTACCGGCTTAGGCGAAGCAACGACACGACGATAGCCGCGACCCGCATCTTCTTTCAGGGTATAGCCCTGTTTTGTCAGTTGCTCTGCTTCCTGCTCGGTAAAGAACGAACCGATCGGTTTGGTTGGGTTGAGGAAGGCCGGATCGTTAGCGTCGACTTCGACCTGGGTAACCAGCGTTGCAACGGGTTTATTAATGCCACGAGAAAGCAGTTCTTCTCTTAAGGAGTTTTGCAGATCGTAACCAATATATCCCTGACTCAACGCAACACAGACAGACATTGGCAGCATCGGTGAATGCGCTTCAGTTTTTGCAGCGGCTTCGAATGCCTGGTTAATCATGCCTACCTGCGGTCCATTACCATGAGTGACGATAACTTCATGTCCCTGGGCAATTAAATCAACAATTGCCTGAGACGTAATTTTTACCGCTTTCATTTGTCCGGCCAGATCGTCGCCCAGCGCATTCCCGCCGAGGGCGAGAACAATTTTCTTACTCATTTTTCCTCACTCATCATTCTTGATTGTGTATAGATCCCTGGCAGTGGTTAGAGCACGGGAGGGACAAACGGTTTGCGTCGCAGGAAACGTCCTCGTCCGGCTTTGCCTGTAAAGGTGCCGTCACAGAAAATCGTCTCACCACGGGATAAGGTTCTGACAATTGCGCCCTGACAGGTAAAACCCTCCCAGGGAGAGTAGTCGGCGTTGTCGTGGAGATGGCGGTGCTGAATTTGTTGGCTCTGGCGTGGGTCGATAATCACCACGTCGCCATCGGAACCGGGTGCTAATAATCCTTTTTGTGGCCACAGGCCAAACAGCCTTGCGGGCATCGCACTGGTTAATTCAACAAAACGCTCCGGTGTGATACGTCCCGTCATTACGCCACTGGAGAACAGCAACTGCATGCGATTTTCCACACCGGGCAAGCCATTTGGGCAGCGGCTGAAATCGCCTTTAGAAATTTGCTGGCGCTGGGCCATCGAGAAGGTGCAGTGATCGGTCGCCACCACGTCAATCGCACCATCGCTGATGCCACACCACAGCTTGTCCTGCTCGCGAGCGTTGCGCAGCGGTGGGCTAAGAATGAACTTCATGCCATCTTCTGTATCGTAACTGCGTTCGTCCAGCAGGAGATATTGCGGGCAGGTTTCAACCCAGACTGGCTGGTGATTCGCGCGAGCAAGGCGCAGATAATCCAGACCTAAGCCGTTAGACAAGTGCACGATATAGAGCGGGGCGTTACCGGCAATTTGTGCCAGGTTAATCATTCTGGCGATGGCTTCGGCTTCGCATTCCAGAGGTCGGCTCAAGGCGTGGTAGCGCGGTGCGGTTAACCCAGCGGCGATAAACTCCGCTCGCTTACTGGCGATTGCGGCGTCATTTTCTGGGTGTACAGTGGTCAGCGCGCCGGATTCATGCAGGCGGCGTAATGCCTGTAGGACTTCATCATCGTTGAGTTTGTATTGATAGGTTAAATAGAGTTTAAAACTGCTCAGCCCTTCTTCGACCATCATCGGAATTTCGTCGAGGATGGCGTGATTAATATGCTGGATAACACCGTGGAAGCTGTAGTCGATGACCGCTTTATGGGCGGCATAACCACGATAAACTTCCAGTTGATGGCGTAATCGGCAGCCATTCGGGCCAAATCCCATATGATCAATAATGGTTGTTGTACCGCCACACGCGGCTGCGCGGGTACCGGTAAAAAAATCATCACAACTGCGCGCGATGCCGACATCAATATTGAAATGTGTATGGACATCTACGCCGCCAGGGAAAACGTAACATCCAGTGGCATCAATTTCTTCACAGGGGAGTTGCGGCGAAATATCTTTGCCTAGCTGGCGGACAATACCGCTTTCAATCAGCAAGTCCTGTTTGGCTTGTCCATCTGCGTTAACGACAGTGCCGTTTTTGATCAATACGCGCATAGCAAACTCCAAAAAACCCTCCGGCGAACCGGAGGGAAATAGGTGAAGAGTAATTATTCTGTTGCCAGCCAGCTTAACGGTATTGCAGCGTACATAGCGGCACAGGTCACCAGGTGAGATTTCCAGGTTTTTTCGTTTGGCGCGTGTGCTTCAGGTTCTTTACCCGGTCCAAAGCCGATGACCGGAATGCCGTGACGGCCCATGATGGATACGCCGTTAGTTGAGAACGTCCACTTATCAACGACCGGGGCTTTGCCAAACAGACCTTCGTAGGCATTCACCAGCGTTTTAACGGTGAAATGATCTTCTTCCACTTTCCAGGTCGGGAAGTAGCATTCGGTTGGGTAAACCAGGCCAGTCCAGGACGGACGGTCGTAGTTGTACATAGAAACGACAGCATTAGCTTTCTGTACCGCAGGCAGGGCGCGGATTTCATCCAGCGCGCCTTCCCAGGTTTCGCCCCAGGTCAGGCGACGGTCGATGGAAACGGCACAGCTGTCTGCTACTGCGCAACGACTTGGTGAGGTGAAGAAAATTTCGGAAACAGTCAGAGTACCTTTGCCGAGGAATTCGTCATAGCCCAGACGTTGGGACAGTTCTTGTA
This sequence comes from Escherichia sp. E4930, assembly GCF_005845405.1. Classification (NCBI taxonomy): domain Bacteria; kingdom Pseudomonadati; phylum Pseudomonadota; class Gammaproteobacteria; order Enterobacterales; family Enterobacteriaceae; genus Escherichia; species Escherichia sp. E4930. Next base: position 79,151 of record NZ_VCDZ01000011.1, read on the forward strand.
ATTCGCCAAGAATCGGACCCATTTTGAAAATGGCGTTATCACCGCGTTCTGGTGCTGAACCATGGCAGCTAACGCCCTGAACATCAATGCGAATTTCCATACGACCGCGCTGACCACGATATACCTGGCAGTCGGTTGGTTCGGTACTGACCACAAATTCCGGGCGAATGCCGGATTGTTCAATAATGTACTGCCAGCACAGACCGTCGCAGTCTTCTTCCTGCACCGTACCGGTAACGAGCAAGGTGTATTCATCTTCCAGACCGAGGTCTTTAATGATCTTACCGGCATAAACCATTGATGCCATGCCGCCTTCCTGGTCGGAAGTACCACGGCCACCGATCAGCTCGTCGGTTTCCATGCCTTCGTACGGGTCGAATTCCCAGTTTTTGATGTTACCAATGCCTACGGTGTCGATGTGAGCGTCCATCGCAACCAGACGCGGACCGTGGCCGATATAGCCGAGAACGTTACCCATCGGATCGATTTCAACTTTATCGAAGCCGACTTTTTCCATCTCTTCTTTAATACGATGTACTACACGTTTTTCGTCGCAGCTTTCACTGGGAATAGCAACCATATCGCGCAGGAAGCGAGTCATGTCTGCCTGGTAATCTTTTGCTTTTTCAAGAATCAGTTTGAATGGAATATTCTTAGCCATTATTTTTCTCCAGATTTTTTACTCCCCGTTTGGCGGGGAGTTGTTCCAATAGGGTGATTAAGGTGCTACAGAGTGTTTGCCTTCCCAGACAACTTCGCGGTAGTGCTTCACGTCGGTGTCGCCTTCGGTGCTGATAACCAGGACGACGGCATCTTTGTTCAGCGCCAGTTTTTCCATCAGGCTTTGACGTTGCGGGTGATAATGAACAGCCGCGAGAATGCCCAAACCGACAGCGCCAGATTCACCAGAAATGATGCGTGGATCGTTGCCGTACGGATTACCCAGCACGCGCATACCTAATGCGGCAACGCTGTCCTGACAGGAGATAAATTGGGTGGCACAGTTACGTAAGATTTCCCAGCCCAGAGGGTTAGGTTCGCCGCAAGCCAGGCCCGCCATAATAGTGGCCATATCGCCGCCAACGTTGACGATGTCACCTTTGACGCCGGAGCGATAAATACAGTCAGCTTTGTCAGGTTCAACAATGATGCTGTGCAGATTTTGCGGGGTGTAAACATCCACCAGATAACCTAGTACGCCGCCGGCCATAGCGCCGACACCGGCTTGCAGCAGAACGTGAGTTGGTGTTACGCCCATTTCACGCATTTGCTCGACGGCTTCATCTGCCAGAGTGGCGTAGCCCTGCATGATCCAGGTTGGGATTTTGGTGTAACCTTCCCAGGCAGTATCTTGCACCACTTCCCAGCCGTGTTGCTGCGCGTGTTGCATGGTCAGGCGAACGGTATCGTCATAGTTCATATCAGTGACGATGCACTCGGCTCCGAGGTTCAGAATGGCGTCAACGCGTTCCTGAGCGGAACCTTTCGGCATGTAAATTACCGCGTTCTGACCGAGTTGCTGTGCTGCCCAGGCAACACCGCGCCCGTGGTTGCCGTCGGTCGTTGTAGCGAATGTCATTTTTTCGCCGATGGCATTTTTCAGATGCTCGAATGACAGCGTTTCTATATCAAGATGATATTTTTCGCACAATAATTGAGCGATGGCGTACGCACCGCCGAGCATTTTGAAGGCGTTCAGACCGAATCGTTTTGATTCGTCCTTAACGAGAATTTTCTTCACACCAAAAAGGTTTGCGAGATCGTCCAGCGCGCAAAGCGGTGTTGGGCGATAGCCAGCAATTTTCTGGTGGAACTGGCGCGCCAGTTTTGCCTGGCTTTGCGAAAAGAGCGGTGATGTTTCGCCGTTGAAAAATTTGTTATCGGCGATATCAATCTTCAATGAGAAAACGGACATATCCTATCCTTTTGGCCTCTGGAAATAGAGAGCCGACCTGTCGATCGGCCCGAGGGGGTTATTTCACGCGTTCTTGCGCTTCTTTAAGCAGTTGTTCGAGCAGTGCGCCTGGTTTGGAATATTTACGGGACAGGATCATCGCGGCGATGATGTATGGCTTCCAGCTGGCTTCTTTGTAGGTCGCGATACGGTATTTTTCGAATACGCCTTCAGTGACTTCACCTTCTTTGCAGGATACGCCGCTGATATCGGCTGGCAGGCAGTGCATATACAGGGCTTCGCCATCACGGGTCAGCTCCATCATCTCTTCAGTACAATGCCAGTCTTTGTGCTGTGCGTTCTGTGCCAGACACTGTTTTTCCAGCGCTTTCAGTCCTTCGTGATCGTTCGCGCGCAGCAGTTCAGTACGCTCTTCCATCACTTTGTAAGGTGCCCAGGACTTCGGATAAACGATGTCAGCGTCTTTGAATGCTTCTTCCATGCTTGTTACCTGACGGAAGCTTCCGCCGGAGGCTTTAGCATTGTTTTTAGCGACTTCAACGACATCTGGGATCAGGTCGTAACCTTCTGGATGGGCAAGGGTGACATCCATACCGAAGCGGGTCATCAGACCGATGATGCCTTGTGGTACAGACAGCGGTTTACCGTAGCTTGGGGAGTAGGCCCAGGTCATGGCGATTTTTTTACCTTTCAGGTTTTCCAGCGAACCAAAGTGTTCACGTAACCATGCCAGGTCAGCCATTGATTGAGTCGGATGGTCAATATCGCATTGCAGGTTAACTAAAGCCGGGCGCTGCGGCAGTACGCCTTGCTTGTAGCCATCGTCGAGTGCCGCGCCAACTTCACGCATATAGGCGTTACCCGCGCCCAGATACATATCGTCACGAATACCGATAGCGTCAGCGCAGAAGGAGATCATATTAGCGGTTTCACGGACAGTTTCGCCGTGCGCAATCTGTGATTTACCTTCATCAAGATCCTGCTGTGCAAGGCCGAGCAGGTTAAGTGCGGAAGCATAAGAGAAGCGGGTACGAGTGGAGTTGTCGCGGAATACGGAAATACCTAATCCACTATTAAAGACTTTGGTAGAGATGTTTTCAGCACGCAGTGCTTTTAATGCTGCGGCAACGTCCAGTACTTGTTTCAGTTCATCTGGCGTCTGTTCCCACGTTAACAAAAAATCTTTCTCGTGCAGGTGAGAGGTCAGCGAATTGATATCCTTAATCAGCTCATTAACAGTTTTCATCATAAAGTCCCGGTAGTGGAATGACAGGCAAAGTGGTTTATTTCACTGTGACTTGCCAAAGTGATTGGTGTTTTCACAGCTATACCAGGGACTAACAATAAACATGCCAGAATTATCTACGCGGTCACGAAACGCTAATCTGACAGGGGATATGTGGGATTGATCACAAATTATCGCCACACTACGGAAGTTAAAAATATACGGAAACGTTTGGCTTTTTTAACGCAGTTATTTATTTGCTGCTAAGTATCAGAAATAAGATAAAGGGACAGGTGAAAGCTCGTCAGTTTGATAAACTCACTCCCGTAATTCTCATATTGATATAGAAATGTGATATCACTTCCATAATTTCATTAGAAAGTGATAAAAATCTTATGTTTTTAGCAAAGCGATTTTTGCCTGAGTTAATATCGTTATGATCTGTGAACCATCAACGTCTTCAATGATCGACTTTTAAGTGATTCTGGAAGGTAAAGCTATGGAGCTTGCTAATACGCAGTCAGTTTTGATGCAAATTCAACCAACAATTCAGCGTTTTGCCAGAATGCTAGCCAGCGTTTTGCAGCTTGAGGTTGAGATCGTTGATGAAAACTTGTGTCGCGTCGCTGGAACCGGCGCATACGGGAAATTTCTTGGTCGCCAGTTGAGTGGCAACTCACGCTTGCTCCGCTATGTCCTCGAAACGAAAACCGAAAAGGTCGTGACACATTCTCGCTTCGATCCCCTTTGTGAAGGCTGCGACAGTAAAGAGAGTTGTCGTGAGAAGGCATTCCTGGGGACGCCCGTTATTCTGCAGGATCGTTGTGTCGGAGTGATAAGTTTGATTGCTGTTACTCATGAGCAACAAGAACATATCAGTGATAATTTACGCGAATTTTCAGATTACGTTCGCCATATATCGACTATTTTTGTCTCGAAACTCCTGGAAGATCAGGGGCCGGGAGATAACATCAGTAAAATATTTGCTACCATGATCGATAATATGGATCAAGGTGTATTAGTTATTGATGAGGAAAATCGTGTTCAGTTCGTTAATCAGACTGCATTAAAAACACTTGGCGTTGTGCAAAATAATATGGTTGGGAAACTTATTCGTTTCAGGCCATTAACATTTGAGAGTAATTTTACTCATGGACATATGCAACATATTGTCTCGTGGGATGATAAAAGTGAATTGATAATTGGTCAGTTGCATAACATTCAGGGACGACAGCTATTTTTAATGGCGTTTCACCAATCCCATACCAGTTTTTCCGTGGCAAATGCATCTGATGAACCGCATATTGAACAATTGGTTGGCGAGTGCCGTGTTATGCGGCAATTAAAACGGCTGATTAGCCGCATCGCACCTAGCCCCTCCAGCGTCATGGTCGTTGGTGAAAGCGGGACCGGAAAAGAAGTGGTGGCCCGTGCTATTCATAAGTTGAGTGGGCGACGGAACAAACCCTTTATCGCTATCAACTGCGCGGCGATTCCGGAGCAGCTTCTGGAGAGTGAGCTGTTCGGTTATGTTAAAGGCGCATTTACTGGCGCTTCTGCCAACGGTAAAACAGGGCTGATTCAGGCAGCAAACACGGGAACGCTGTTTCTTGATGAAATTGGCGATATGCCTTTAATGCTTCAGGCAAAACTGCTGCGGGCGATTGAAGCGCGTGAGATCCTGCCTATTGGCGCCAGTAGCCCAATACAGGTCGACATCCGCATCATTTCTGCAACAAACCAGAATCTGGCCCAGTTCATAGCTGAAGGTAAATTCCGCGAAGATCTTTTCTACCGACTTAACGTTATTCCTATCACTCTGCCACCGCTACGTGAGCGTCAGGAAGATATTGAACTGCTGGTGCATTACTTTTTACATCTCCATACCCGTCGCCTGGGATCGGTTTACCCGGGTATTGCTCCCGATGTTGTTGAGTTACTGCGTAAGCATCGTTGGCCAGGAAACCTGCGAGAGTTAAGTAATTTGATGGAGTATCTGGTCAACGTCGTTCCTTCGGGCGAAGTCATCGACAGTACGCTACTACCACCAAATCTGGTTAATAACGGTACGACGGAGCAAAGTGAGATGCCAGAAGCCAGCGAGGCACATTTGGCTCTTGATGATGCTGGCGGCACAGCGCTGGAGGAGATGGAAAAGCAGATGATTCGCGAGGCGCTCTCACGGCATAACAGTAAGAAGCAAGTCGCTGATGAGTTGGGAATTGGCATCGCCACGCTTTATCGTAAAATTAAGAAATATGAATTGTTAAGCGCATAGTCATCAATAAATCCGGCCTGAATTCAGGCCGGATTGCGTATTACTTCGTTTCTTCGCAGTCCAGGACAGTATTCACAATCATTTGATATCCGGTACAACGACACAGATTCCCAGCCAAACCACGGCGAATTTCCGTAATGGTTAACGGTTTCTCTCGAGGTTTTGCCAGCATTGCCGTCGTGGCCATAATAAGCCCCGGCGTACAAAAACCACACTGTACAGCGCCAGATTTCGCATAAGCCTGTTGTACATGAGAAAGTTTGCCGCCTTTCGCTTCGCCTTCCAGCGTGCGGATCTGTTTTCCTTCAGCCCAAGCGGCCAGGTATAAGCAGCTGTCTATCGCGGTTCCGTCAACCAGCACCGTACAGGCACCGCATTCACCAACGCAGCATCCTTGTTTGACACTAAGCAGCCCTTGTTCGCGGAGCAGTTCCGAAAGCGGCATGCCTGGCGCGGCGTGAAGCTGAAAAGGCATATCGTTAATGATGCATTCAATAGTAATACTTTCGCTGTGATTCATTGCAATTTTCCCCCCGCCGCAGCGACGGCTTCGCTAATCACTTTTTTGGTCATCGTCTGAATGAGATGCAGACGGAACTCTTTACTTGCTCGCCATGAAGAACGCGGTGCGACATCCTGTAGGACAGATTCGCAGATGGCCTCCAGTGTTTGCTGGTTTAATGGCGCATTTTGTGCAGCCTGTTCAGCGTGCTGGCAGCGGATCGGCGTAGGCGCAGCAACGCCAAATGCCAGACGCAACTCGCTGAAGTAGCCGTTGTTCAATCGACAGTGAGCGGCACACCCGATTGTTGAAATATCCATCGCATCGCGCATGGCATATTTATAATGTGCGCTACCTGCGTGTTCTTTTGGCTGCGGAGGAAAATGAAACGCGACCAGAATTTCATCATGCTCAAGGGAAACCTTACCTGGTCCGGTATGAAAACCATTAATTGAGACGAAACGGACCCCACGCGGTGAATGGATCTCCAGTTTCGCGTCATAAATTAGCGTTGGCGTGGCAGAATCTGCGCTGGTGGCGCCGTTGCAAATATTTCCTCCGTAAGTCGCGACGTTACGGATTTGCGGGCCGGCAATAGACGAAGCCGCAGCGCATAATGCCGGGAGATGATGTTGCGTTAACTGATTTTCTATTAACTGAGTAAAGGTCGTCGCAGAGCCGATGCGTAGTGCACCATCTTCCGCCAGCGTAATTCCCCGAAGCTCCGCCAGATTGTGGATATCAACAATATGGCGATAGCGATCATTGTGATGGTGGAGTTGAATCAGTACGTCAGTGCCACCGGCGAGCAGTTTGGCCTGCGGATTTTGAGCCAGCAGGTTGGTTGCATCGGCAACGGTTGTTGCGCGATGGTAAGAAGCAAAATCAAACATGATGTTATCCTCAAATCAATCCTGCCAGATGGAACTCTTCATATAACCGTTTTGGTGTCAGCGGCAGCGTATTGATTGCGACACCGGTAGCCATCTTCACCGCATTACGAATTGCAGCGGCAACAGGAATAATTGGCGGCTCACCCAGTGACTTATGTCCGTATGCAGATTGTGGTTCATTAATTTCGACAAACGCACTTTCCAGTTGTGGCAGATCTGGCATGGTCGGCATTTTGTAATCCAGTAAATTTGGGTTACGCACCACGCCACTTTTCGCGTCGATGATCATCTCTTCAAAAAGCGCCCAGCCGATGCCCATCCCCATCCCGCCGTGAACCTGACCTTCAGCCAGCAGCGGATTAAGAATATGGCCCGAATCATGAACGTTGAGGATGCGGTTGATGGTGACCTTACACAGCGCGATATCGACTGTCAGATCAACAAAGGTACAGCCAAATGCCGGTGGGTTCGTGGTAGTTTTGATTGAGCTTTCGGCAGAAAGCTGTCCGCCACGTTCAGGATGATAAAACGCATCCATTGCCAGATCTTTTAACGACAGTAACGCCTCTTCCGGTCTTTCAACCAGTACGATATGGCCTTTTATCAGGGTTAGATTCATCGCCGACAGATGCAGCATTACTGCGGCGTGAGCGATGATTTTCTCTTTTAATAACAGTGCTGCACTGCGCAGCGCAGGCGCGGCAACATAGCTCTGACGTGAGGCAAATGCGCCGGGATCGAATGGCGTAATATCGGTATCTTGCGTCGAAATTACGTGTACATCACTGACCGGAACGCCCACGGTTTCAGCTACCATTTGCGAGAACACAGTGTCGGCACCCTGACCGATTTCCGTCGCGCCGCTTTGCACGTTGATGGTTCCATCCTGATTCATCAACAGGCGTGCGCCCGCGATTTCTACGCCGACAGGCCAGGTGTTAGAGGTGTAACTAAAACAGGCAACGCCAACGCCGCGGCGCAGATTGTCTTGTTGCTTCTGGCACTCCGCACTGCGCTTTTCCCATTCAAATATTTCCCGTCCTTTTTCCAGACACTCTGGTAATCCGGCACTGTAAATGCGTTTGCCTGTGAGTGGATTTGCATCGCCTTCACGAGCGGCGTTGCGTAAACGAATTTCGATAGGGTCGATACCCAGCGCTTCGGCAGCGTCATCCAGCATGGATTCAACAGCAAAAACTACCTGCGGTGCGCCATAACCACGCATCGCACCCGCTGAGGGCAGATTGGTATAGCAAGTCTTTGAGCTATAAGAATAGGCACAGCGCGGGTAGAGATAAGCAACTTTATTGCCGCCTGCAGAAGCGATGGAATGACCGTGTGAAGCGTAAGCGCCGGTGTTAGACAGAACATCCAGGCTATAGCCTTTTAGCGTACCATCGCGGTTGACGCCCATTTGTCCGTCAATGGTAAAAGCGTGGCGAGTGCGGGTCGCCAGAAAACATTCTTCGCGGCTTAGGGAAACTTTAACCGGAATGCCGCCGAGTTTACTGGTCAGAAATGCCGCCATCGGCTCTTCCAGTACATCTTGTTTATTACCAAAACCACCGCCGACAAAGGGCTTGATAACCCGCACGCACGACCAGGGAATATCCAGCGCCTGACCGACAACGCGGCGGACAATATGCGGGATTTGGGTGCTGGAAACGATGGTAATTCGTGAATCGTCTTCCATCCACGCCAATGAGGTCACGCTTTCCATATGACAATGTTGAATGACCGGCGTCTGATAATGCCCCTGCACCTGATAATCGGCGGCGTCGATTGCTTGCTGGACATTCCCTGTCGACATCGTGCTTTGTTTCAGTAAATTGCCGCCGCTATGGATTGGCGCAGCGTCTTCTGCCAGTGCCGCTTCTGGCGAGGTAATGACGGGTAATTCCTGCCATTCGATGTGAACAAGTTGCGCTGCTTTTTCCGCTGTGAGTTCATCACGGGCAACGACAATAGCAACCGCATCGCCATGATGGCGGACGTGGCGTGTTAACAGGGCGCGATCGGCGGTATCGCGTTTATTCTCATCCAGAGTCCAGGCATGGCCCGCCGTGGCAAAGGAAATATCAGGAACATCTTCCCAGGTAAATACGGCCAGTACGCCTGGTAAACTTCTGGCTTGTTCATCGTTAATGCTCACCGCATAACCATGTGCAATTGGGCTACGTACATATTTCGCGTAACACATGCCCGCCATAACATAATCGTCAGTATATCGTGCCCGCCCGGTGACCTTCGCAATGGCATCGACGCGCATGCATGATTCACCTGTAGCGGTTGCTTCCCGCGCTTCCATAGAAATCCCCTTGATTTGAACATTTGGTTCTTATGGCAATGATTAAGTCTTTGCAGGCAAGAATTACGCCAGAAACGACTATAAACACGAGGGGAGAGGGGAAGTGTGATGTCGTTAAAAAAACGCTACGGATGATGCATTTTTATCAGCAAAGAAAGTGAGTGCAGTTTATCAATATGAGCGTGATAAAAATCATTGTGATAAATGAGTATTAGAGGTCAATCAGGATGGTTCCGATGTTTGCCAACGGTGCTAATTGATTCTTTAACAGTTATTGATTCGTACATGCCTGTTCCCACGCAATGGATTGGGGATCTGACGGGGGGCTGCTATGATATAGCGTCTTGTTTTTTAGCGAGGAAAGATTTTGAGCGCAGGACGCCTGAATAAAAAAACTCTGGGTATCGTGATGCTGTTATCGGTAGGGCTGCTTCTGGCTGGCTGCTCGGGTAGCAAATCATCAGATACAGGAACGTATTCCGGCTCCGTTTACACCGTGAAACGGGGGGATACGCTTTATCGTATTTCGCGCACCACGGGAACCAGCGTAAAAGAGCTAGCCCGACTCAACGACATCTCCCCCCCCTATACCATAGAAATCGGCCAAAAGCTGAAACTGGGTGGGGCGAAAAAAAGTAGTAACGGCACGCGCAAATCCACCGGCAAATCGACGACAAAAACAGCGTCAGTGACACCGTCTTCGGCCGTTTCGAAATCTTCATGGCCGCCGGTTGGGCAACGTTGCTGGTTATGGCCAACGAGCGGAAAGGTTATTATGCCTTACTCAATGGCAGATGGCGGCAATAAAGGGATTGATATTGCGGCGGCACGCGGGACGCCAATATACGCTGCAGGTGCCGGGAAAGTGGTATATGTGGGTAATCAGCTGCGTGGTTACGGTAATCTTATAATGATTAAACACAGTGAAGATTACATTACTGCTTATGCCCATAACGACACGATGCTGGTGAACAATGGGCAAAGTGTTAAAGCCGGGCAAAAGATAGCGACTATGGGAAGTACTGATGCGGAATCCGTGCGGCTACATTTCCAGATTCGCTACCGTGCTACGGCAATAGATCCTTTGCGCTACTTGCCGCCACAGGGTAGCAAGCCAAAGTGCTGATGGCGAATTAATCAGCAGTCAGTAGCAAGGCACTTGCTTAGGAGAGCGTAAGGTTTATAATGCCTTACGCATCTCGAAGCGGGCGTAGTTCAATGGTAGAACGAGAGCTTCCCAAGCTCTATACGAGGGTTCGATTCCCTTCGCCCGCTCCAGTTTCTTACTTTTTCTCTTTCTCAGTTTTTTCCGTAGTGATCGAATTCTTCCGTTATTGTTGATACGTTCACGTCAGATGTAGATAAATCCAATATCCCCTATAAAAATAGAGTGTATAGCTCAAAATATAGAGCACTATTCTGCTTATGATATTTATTGCAGATCAAGCGACCTCATATTGAGCATTAAAATCAATAATGCTGTTAACTTTTGTCAATTGCTTCAATTTTTGAATGTTATTGATAATAACTAAATGATATTCTTTCTCTGTTCCGTGATAAGAGAACGCATTTCTTTCATTGTGTGTTGTAGAAACATATACATCAATGCATTTTTTTATTATAGCGGCTTTATGTCTTTTGGGTTCAAGTAGCAGTGACTGGTCTATACAAGCGATAGCATCTTCAATTCTTTCGTTATATATATTTACCAGTGTCTTATAGTAATACAAGGAGGCTACATCTAATACTTGTGTCTGTGCATGGTCAAAAAAAATGCGTGATGCAGTCGTTTGTCCGGAAAGACCGGTTATCAGTCCCATAATTCCTAAAATATTCCCATCGAAAATATTTTTATCAGATACCTTATCTATAAAGGCCAATGCTTTTTGAGTTGCATGTTTAAGTTCGTATAGACCATGAAGTGCCATAGACATATGACATTCAGCCAACAGGCAATAGCATTCATTGGTTATTGACTGAGCATTAGATTTATTTTTAACACTTTCAAATATAGTTATTGCATTGGCAATGCTTTCAGGCGTGAATTCATTCAGTTCATTTTTCCCGGCAGACATTTCGGCTGATAAAATATTTTCATCAGAAGGTACGTGTCGGGACATAAAACCTGGTTCTACTTTAGGTTTCTTCATTGCCAGATATAAGTTGCTAATTATAAAGTGTGAGATTTTTTGTATGTCATCTGCCTGAAGATGTGTGCTGGCAATAAGATAAAAACTTTTTGCATCGATTACTTCAATATATAAACTATTTGAAGCATCATATTTGCTGATTCTTCCTGTGACAAAATAATCGGGTTTGAACCTGGCCAGGAAGGCTGTCTGAGATTTATTATCTATGCAATACTGGGTTGCAGCCATTGGATATATATATAGATCATCGGTTTTTTTATTTGAGATTAGTTGTACAAGTTCCTGATTAAGCGCTAATGGATCCTGACTACTGTGAGATATTGTAAATGGAAATAAAGCAATAGTGCTGCCTGGAACATTATCTTGATTTTCTTTTATCTTGAATACTTGCCCACTGAATCGATAACCTTTTCTATATATGGTTTCAATGCAACGGTTGTAGCCAATTCTTTCAAAAATACATCTTAATGAATAGATGCATCGTGTAAGGGATTCGTCACTTACAATTACATTTTTCCATACAGATTCGATGATCGCATCTTTGGATACAACATTTCCCGCCGATTCAAGCAATACAAATAATACACCGAGTTCTTTCGGCGGGATGTAAAATTCCTCATTCCCTTTTGTAAGAATACCATCTTCTGTAAGTATGATTCCATCAGGGAAATGATATGAAAACTTATTTTCTAAATCCATTAGCTCACCTCTATTAAGTTTGTGGTTTTTGGCATCCTGCATGAGTAACAGATATAACTGATATTCATATATTTCATTTAACGAAATTCATCATGATTGTTTAAGTTAATTTATATTAGCTTGATGTGATTGTAATCTGAAATATTCTTAATTAATGATTTGTTAATCATGTAAGTATATAACCTATTGAAAATCATTGATAAAGTTCTGCTTATCACATTTCTTAATTTAATGTAATTGTTCATTTAAGATAAAATGATAGGCTGTGAGGAATAGTTATTCGTCGACTGACAATCTGGTGTGAAAGAATTATTGCAAGAGTAATTTTATTTATTAATAGCTATTATGTTTATGTGCTCTATTAAACATCTCTGTGCGAACCAGCGTTTATTTTTACACCATTATTGTCATAGTGGAGTGCGGAAGGATTTTTTAATGACGGATGCAATTTGAATGGGGGAGGGGATTACCGCATGAACTGTCAGAGATGAAGATGGATATAAGAATATATAAAGATTATATTCCAATGCCTGAAATGTTACATTTGTTGTTTGGGCTTTTAATTACAGAAGCAGCATCAAGTTGTTTTGTTACCTTGCGCAATACATAATTGCTCTATTGCCAATGCTTAAAAGAAAATCATGATTGTTCTGTTTTTGAACATTATAGCTTATCATTTTTCCCGGGAATATATAAAAATCAGGCAGGAATTGTGCCAGATTATCGTCTGAAATTTGATCGATAATATCAAATTTATTTATTTTGGTAGAGGTAAGATGCAAAGTGTCATAATTTTCGATCCACGTATATTCAATATCTCGGCGAAATGATTTATAAGTGTTTGTGTTTTGTTTCCAGGTACCGCTAAGTGCAACAGTTCCTGTCTTTTTATTTTTATTATACATAAAGTCAATAGTGAGATTAGCCCTTCCCTGGTCATTAAATATAATCCAATTGGCCGTGCATTTCTCATTGTATACTATTTGTTCTTTGGAATAATGATAGGCAATAAAAAAAAATGAAGCCACTGAGAAAGCATAAAATAATAAACAGCGTTTTTTTTATAACGAATCATGGTTAACTCCACGATACGATAGAGTTAAACAGTCTGCAGCTGTGTTATTACTATAGTTTTTTTTGCATGCCATAACAATCAATCCGGGAGATGACTTATCGAGAGGGAAATATAGCCAGGGGTACTTTTTGCAATCAATTCCAGATCCTAATATACGGTTCTTATATTTATCGAGATCTTTCAGCCCATCAATGCTATCTTCTGTAACATTGAAATGACAACCATTTAATTGTGCAACAGTTTTGTAATCTTTAAAGAATGATTTGGGCTGACTATTGTTCCAGAGAAAAAATGCGGTAAGCAAACCTACGGAAAATGCACTTAGCATGGGTAAATAATTTTTAGATAGCCTGACTATATTTCTGAGATAATTATCTGGATGAGCACTTGTCTCTTTAAACTCATCTTTAACATTCAAGGATTGGGGAGATATGGTCTTTTGTGCATCTGCAGAAGGCATTATTACATGGTTTTCTATGCTTACATCATTACTGAGCTTAAAACCTTTTCTCGGCACGGTTGCAATAAGCGAATGGTTGGTTTCACCAACCGTGCGAAACCCGCGTCTGATAATCGATATATTTTGATATAACGTGTTGACCGGTACTCGCATGCCTTCTTCTTCCCAGACTCTGGAGAAAAAATCCTGTTGTGCAACCACATCAGGAAAGGCTTCAAGTAGCAGCGATAAGCACCTGCTTGCTGGCGTTGTCAGAACGGCGTTAAGCTCGGCGTCATGTACCGAAATTAATTTTCTGTGCTCTGGCCAGAACTCAATATTATCGTTAATAATCCAGTACATACGTCAATGAAACATAAAATTAAGTAAATTGAAATTATATAGTTTGATAAGTATATTAGTATTCATGGAATAAATATATATTAATTTTATATTTATCATTCAAACTATAATTATAGCATATCAATGCAACTTAAAATTCCATGTGAATTAACAAATTTAACACTCTTAACCGTTGTCTTTATGCCTTCTTCTCGCAATATCTTTTCATTTTTGCGGTGGCGCGTAAGGTGACATAATTAAATAAGCGCTCAAATAAACTGAATTAAAAGTTCATGTGATAAAATACGGGCATCTTTATAAGTGCCCGTATATACAATGCTTATTATTATTGACAGTTACGTTTCAGTGCTGAACGGAGTGTGAACGGATAAATAATTCGTTTATTTTACCACCCATCCTTTTTTCAATTCTTTGCTTGTAGGCGTAGATGCTACGGATATCCATATCAAGAACCTCTGCAATCTGATATGGATTATAACCAGAAACCATATGTCCCATAATGGTGAACTCCATTTGAGTTAACGTATTGCCTCTGGTAAATGACAAATAACGACCAATGAATAGTTGCCTGATCTTTTCGTTGGCAATATCCAGTCCATCATCATTATATATAATGGCTGATATCGCGGAGTTGTGTTTCCTCCAGTAATTAGCAAGAGATTGCATATTTCGATCGCTTACTAACACTATTCCCATCTCAGTACTCGTAAGATAGTCGATCCAGTCACTCTCTAAAAAAAGGCGTAAAAAGCTTACTGAAAAATCTACAAAAATATATCCGCTTAATCGCGCATTGTGGTTTTTACTTAATATACCTTCAACCACGCCACGATTAAAATACGAACTCTCTTCGGGCCACATACAAAAACATGCATTTGCACAATACTGCAAACGTGGTGATTTTTCTGGCATTATTTGGCAATGCATTGAGCAACTATTGCATGTAAGACTTTTATAGCGACTACAAAGCCTCATGTTAATAACCTCCCTATTCATAGATAATTGCATAATTTCATTGGTTATTGATGATGTCAATACACTCTGATTTAGTAAGCTTTTTATGAAAAATTGTGTTTAATCCGTATTTGATATTATTCTTAATGACATATTTAAGAGTGCATCATTAAGCTTTAAATGTGATTGGATTTCACTCAGTTAATCATATTGACCTTATTGCAAATCAGACAAGTGCCTAATGTATTAAGAATATCTATACTGCAAATTGTTTTCGAATGACCAGAAGATATCTTGTAAATCTAAGTGATGCATCTTAAATAGTCTTAATTAAGATGTTCAGATTTTTATTTAGGATAACAGCTTGATAATGTTCGTTTAAGTTATGGAGCGTTTGGGGAGGGTGAACAATGCAAGATGTGCACTGTAAGAATTGGAATGGTTCAAAATAGTGGTTATTTTGAACCATTCACATCAGTGATTAGCTAAAGAACATTACCGATACGCACAGGATACCGACGATCAACGTAATTAGATTTCCGATGGAACGCCAGGGCTTAAGTGCCGGGATGAGATATGTTGACAGCGTTGGCATGATAAAAAGAATCATGGCAATAAGTGGACCACTGATCGCATAAATCATCGAAATTGCATTAGGGTTGATGCAGCAAACGATGAAAGTAATCAGTGACACTAACATAATTGACAGCGCGCGGTTAAATGCACGGCTTTTTTTAACCCCTGCCTGCTGTAGCGTTGTTTTGACTAATTCTGTTGCACCTTCAATAACACCAAAGTAGGTACCTAAAAATGATTTAGACATTGCTACAACCGCGACAATTATTCCGGAAATCGACAACCATGCAGGGGCATTTGGCAGCATAGAAAGTGCCGATAAAATGGTAACGCCCTCTTCTTTAGCTGTTTCAATATAAGAAGGTGGTATTGATAACAGGCAGCTAAAGACGAAGAAAAGTACGCTCACGCAGATGATGAGATAAGCGACTTTCATAATTTTTTTGCATTTATCCATAGCGTGTTCGCCATATTTTTCACGTCTATCAATAGCAAACGTAGAAATAATGGGCGTATGGCTAAAGGCGAAAACCATCACGGGAATCGATATCCATATCTGGTGAAGGGTATTCTGATTGAACTCTACCTGGGTAGTTAATAGAGCTGGTTGCCAGCTACCGACGAGGTAGAAAGAAAGAAATAAGAAATAGGCAATTAGTGGAAACACCAAAAATCCCATTACCCGAATTGTGGCATGGCGCCCCATCAGAAAGATGAGATTCAGAATTAACACAACACCCAGACTCACCAGCATACGAATGCGCAGGTCGATGACCATATGCTTTGCCAGTTGTTCTGTCAGCGAATTGGTGATCGCCACTGCATATATCAACACGACGACAAAAAAAGCAATGAAGTAAAGAGTGGTAATCAGATTGCCGATCTTCTTGCCATAGTAATGAGTTACTGCGCCAGTAATCCCTTCGCCTGCGGATGTTTTTGAAGAAAGGATGAACTGGCACAGGGCCTTATGTGGCCAATATGTTAAAGGCCATGCGACCAGTGCTGTAATAAACAGGACTACCGCTCCCGCTGAACCTAGCTGAATAGGGAGAAAGAGCGTGCCTGCGCCAACGGCTGTGCCGTAAAGTGCGAAGCTCCAGAGAGTTTCTTCTTTTGACCAAATTTTAGACATTATTTGAACGTATCATCTACAAATTAAGAAAAATGGAGGGCAATTTACCATAAACCAGGTCAAACATGGGAGATTAACGCTATATCAGCTCATGGATTCATGGGTTAGTAGATGCAAACCTTGCGTGCCAGTTGGGTATCCATCCCTCATTCCGGTGAATTTCCTTTGTGATAAAAATCACTATTTTTAAACATTTAAAATAATTTTTATTAACAATCATTTACTATTGCGCTGTTAATCTGTGCGAGGTTGTGATGAAAGACGTTGTGATTGTCGGTGCGTTACGAACACCTATCGGCTGCTTTCGTGGAGCGTTGGCTGGCCATTCTGCCGTAGAACTTGGTAGCCTGGTCGTGAAAGCGTTATTAGAACGCACTGGCGTTGCTGCACATGCGGTGGATGAAGTGATTCTGGGGCAGGTTCTGACCGCAGGGGCTGGGCAGAATCCAGCACGGCAATCGGCCATTAAAGGTGGTCTACCCAACAGTGTTTCGGCAATTACGATTAATGATGTTTGTGGTTCCGGGTTAAAAGCACTGCATCTTGCCACACAAGCGATCCAGTGTGGCGAGGCTGATATTGTCATCGCCGGTGGTCAGGAAAACATGAGTCGCGCACCACATGTCCTGACTGATAGCCGTACCGGAGCACAGCTTGGCGATAGCCAACTGGTTGATAGTCTGGTGCATGATGGCTTATGGGATGCATTCAATGATTACCATATTGGTGTCACTGCCGAAAATCTGGCGCGTGAATATGGTATCAGCCGTCAATTACAAGATGCCTATGCACTTAGTTCACAACAAAAAGCGCGGGCGGCCATTGACGCTGGACGATTCAACGATGAGATTGTCCCGGTGAGAACGCAAAACAATGGGCAGCTGCTGATTGTTGATACCGATGAACAGCCGCGTACCGATGCCAGTGCAGAAGGGCTGGCTAGCTTAAACCCATCATTTGATAGCCACGGTTCTGTTACTGCGGGTAATGCTTCATCTATTAATGATGGTGCTGCTGCAGTAATGATGATGAGCGAAGCCAAAGCGCGAGCATTGAATTTACCCGTGCTGGCACGTATTCGCGCCTTTGCCAGTGTTGGTGTTGATCCTGCGCTGATGGGGATTGCTCCGGTATATGCGACTCGCCGTTGCCTTGAGCGTGTGGGCTGGCAGCTTTCTGATGTCGATCTTATTGAGGCTAATGAAGCGTTTGCCGCGCAGGCGCTTTCCGTTGGCAAAATGCTCGAATGGGATGAACGTCGGGTCAATGTTAACGGTGGCGCAATTGCGTTGGGTCACCCGATTGGCGCATCCGGTTGCCGTATTCTGGTTTCTTTGGTCCATGAAATGGTAAAACGCAACGCGCGTAAAGGGCTGGCTACACTTTGTATTGGCGGTGGTCAGGGCGTGGCGTTAACTATTGAACGTGACGACCCGATCTAAATTCCTTTCTATTCGTTAAACATCTGCCGCCATCAAGCCATTTCATGATGATGGTTGGCACGTCTGCGCACATACTCCATAGACTCTGAGTTTTTCCTTCACCTGACTTATTCGTGATCGACGCGACACTTTTCTCAATCCCTTATTGAAAAATGAAACAATGTTTTATTTTTTATTGAAAAGCGCACTGTGCAGGCATATCATCCTTTAAAGAATAAAACGAAACGATGTTTCACAATCGTTGTAATTTTACAGTTCAATGATTATCGGAGGTTGATGTGGACGTAAGACAGAGCATCCACAGTGCGCATGCAAAAACGCTGGATACACAGGGGCTGCGCAATGAATTTTTGGTTGAAAAGGTATTCGTCGCGGATGAGTACACGATGGTTTACAGCCACATTGACCGCATTATTGTTGGCGGCATTATGCCGGTAGCAAAAACGGTTTCTGTTGGCGGGGAAGTTGGAAAACAACTGGGCGTGAGCTACTTTCTGGAGCGTCGCGAGCTGGGCGTTATTAATATTGGCGGCGCTGGTACGATTACCGTCGATGGTCAATGCTACGAAATCGGTCACCGCGACGCTCTCTATGTTGGCAAAGGTGCAAAAGAAGTGGTCTTTGCCAGCATTGATAGTGCCACTCCGGCGAAGTTTTATTACAACTGCGCACCTGCTCATACGACGTATCCCACTAAAAAAGTGACCCCGGCTGAAGTCGCTCCGGTTACGCTGGGCGATAACATCACCAGTAATCGTCGCACAATTAACAAATATTTTGTGCCAGATGTGCTGGAAACCTGCCAGTTGAGCATGGGGCTAACGGAGCTGGCTCCGGGAAACCTGTGGAATACCATGCCATGCCACACCCACGAGCGTCGGATGGAAGTTTACTTCTATTTCAACATGGATGATGACGCCTGCGTTTTCCACATGATGGGGCAACCGCAAGAAACGCGTCACATTGTGATGCATAACGAGCAGGCCGTCATTTCCCCGAGTTGGTCTATCCACTCCGGCGTAGGGACCAAAGCTTATACCTTTATCTGGGGCATGGTCGGTGAAAACCAGGTCTTCGATGATATGGACCACGTTGCCGTTAAAGACCTGCGCTAGTTGCGGGCAAAATGAATAAGGTATTATCATGATTTTAAAAGAATTTTCTCTTGATGGTAAAGTCGCGGTAGTCACTGGCTGTGACACTGGACTGGGGCAGGGGATGGCGCTGGGACTGGCGCAAGCGGGCTGTGATATCGTCGGCATTAATATCGTTGAACCGACAGAAACCATTGAACAGGTCACGGCGCTGGGGCGTCGTTTTTTAAGCCTGACCGCCGATCTACGTCAGATTGATGGCATTCCTGCATTGCTGGATCGTGCGGTAGCAGAGTTCGGCCATATTGATATCCTGGTCAATAACGCCGGATTGATTCGCCGTGAAGATGCACTCGATTTCAGTGAAAAAGACTGGGACGATGTGATGAACCTGAACATCAAAAGTGTATTCTTCATGTCCCAGGCGGCGGCGAAACACTTCATCGCACAGGGCAACGGCGGCAAGATTATCAATATCGCGTCCATGCTCTCATTCCAGGGCGGGATCCGCGTACCTTCGTATACCGCATCAAAAAGCGGCGTGATGGGCGTGACCCGTCTGATGGCGAACGAATGGGCAAAACATAACATCAACGTTAATGCGATTGCTCCGGGCTATATGGCGACCAACAATACCCAGCAACTGCGGGCTGATGAACAGCGTAGTGCGGAAATTCTTGACCGCATCCCGGCAGGGCGTTGGGGATTGCCGAGCGATCTGATGGGGCCAGTGGTGTTCCTTGCCTCCAGTGCTTCAGACTATGTGAATGGTTATACCATCGCTGTAGATGGCGGCTGGCTGGCGCGTTAATTTATTCAATTCACTTTTATGACCCTGCCGTTCATTCAGTATGGCAGGGTTTTTTATACCTGCAGATCATCATAATCCATATCTCGGTTATGAAATAATCCATATCAATTATCAATTAATAAACTTTATGAGTTTTATCTGCTTTAAAATTAGGTAGTTAATAATAATGTTAATAATTTTACTTAATTTGAAAATTGGAATATCCATCACATAACCGCATGTCGTAGCAATTTAATCCATATTTATACTGATTCCGACCTGACACCAGAATGAGTTGTTCACGTATTTTTTCACTATGTCTTATTCTCTGCTGGCAGGAAAAAAATGGTGACTATCAATACGGAATCTGCTTTAACGCCGCGTCCTCTGCGAGATACGCGTCGTATGAATATGTTTGTTTCGGTAGCTGCTGCGGTCGCAGGATTGTTATTCGGTCTTGATATCGGGGTCATCGCCGGAGCGTTGCCGTTCATTACCGATCACTTTGTGCTAACCAGTCGATTGCAGGAATGGGTGGTCAGTAGCATGATGCTCGGCGCGGCAATTGGTGCGCTGTTCAATGGTTGGCTGTCGTTCCGCCTGGGACGTAAATACAGTTTGATGGCAGGGGCTATCCTGTTTGTGCTCGGTTCGATAGGGTCGGCTTTTGCGACCAGCGTAGAAATGTTAATCGCCGCTCGTGTGGTGCTTGGTATTGCCGTGGGGATTGCCTCTTATACAGCTCCACTGTACCTCTCTGAAATGGCGAGTGAAAACGTACGTGGCAAGATGATCAGTATGTACCAGTTGATGGTAACGCTGGGCATCGTGCTGGCGTTTTTATCCGACACGGCATTCAGCTATAGCGGTAACTGGCGTGCAATGTTAGGTGTTCTTGCCTTACCGGCAGTCCTGCTGATTATTCTGGTTGTTTTCCTGCCAAATAGCCCGCGCTGGCTGGCGGAGAAAGGGCGTCATATCGAGGCGGAAGAAGTGCTGCGTATGCTGCGCGATACATCAGAAAAAGCGCGAGAAGAACTTAACGAAATTCGTGAAAGCCTGAAATTAAAACAGGGCGGTTGGGCGCTGTTTAAGATCAACCGTAACGTCCGTCGCGCGGTGTTCCTCGGTATGTTGTTGCAGGCGATGCAGCAATTTACCGGTATGAACATCATCATGTACTACGCGCCGCGTATCTTCAAAATGGCGGGCTTTACGACGACCGAACAGCAGATGATTGCGACTCTGGTCGTAGGGCTAACCTTTATGTTTGCTACTTTTATTGCGGTGTTTACGGTAGATAAAGCCGGGCGTAAACCGGCACTGAAAATTGGTTTCAGCGTGATGGCGTTAGGCACTCTGGTGCTGGGCTATTGCCTGATGCAGTTTGATAACGGTACGGCTTCCAGTGGCCTGTCCTGGCTCTCTGTTGGCATGACGATGATGTGTATTGCCGGTTATGCGATGAGCGCCGCGCCAGTGGTGTGGATCCTGTGCTCTGAAATTCAGCCGCTGAAATGCCGCGATTTTGGTATTACCTGTTCGACCACCACGAACTGGGTGTCGAACATGATTATCGGCGCGACCTTCCTGACGCTGCTCGACAGCATTGGTGCTGCCGGTACGTTCTGGCTCTACACCGCGCTGAACATTGCGTTTGTGGGTATTACCTTCTGGCTCATTCCGGAAACCAAAAATGTCACGCTGGAACATATCGAACGCAAACTGATGGCAGGCGAGAAATTGAGAAATATCGGCATCTGATGTCTCTGGCCGGATGTGCTGTACATCCGGCCTTTTTTTCGCTAATAGAGATCAGGCGCCAGGCCGTTGAGTTCCTTATTCAGCCTTGCAGCATTAACTCACAAGTCAGGAGAAAGGAATGAAAACAATTGGTTTGCTAGGGGGGATGAGCTGGGAATCCACTATTCCTTACTATCGTCTGATAAATGAAGGCATTAAACAGCGACTTGGTGGGCTTCACTCGGCGCAAGTGCTGCTACATAGCGTTGATTTTCATGAAATAGAAGAGTGTCAACGTCGCGGGGAGTGGGACAAAGCAGGAGAAATTCTGGCTGAAGCGGCGCTTGGCTTACAGCGGGCGGGGGCTGAAGGCATTGTGTTATGTACCAATACGATGCACAAAGTAGCGGATGCTATCGAATCCCGTTGTTCACTGCCTTTCTTACATATTGCGGATGCCACTGGACGTGCAATTACCCGTGCCGGAATGACTCGCGTGGCGCTGCTGGGTACACGCTACACCATGGAACAGGATTTTTATCGTGGGCGACTGGCGGAGCAATTTTCCATCGACTGTCTGATCCCTGAAGCGGATGAACGGGCGAAAATTAATCAGATTATTTTTGAAGAACTGTGTCTGGGGCATTTTAGCGAAACATCACGCACTTATTACGCGCAAGTGATTGCTCGCCTCGCAGAACAGGGCGCGCAGGGCGTCATTTTTGGCTGTACGGAAATTGGTTTACTGGTGCCAGAAGAGCGCAGTGTTCTGCCTGTGTTTGATACTGCGGCTATTCATGCCGAGGATGCAGTCGCCTTTATGCTGTCGTAATTCGCTACAAAATAGCCTCAAGAGCGGCAACCAGTTTTGGTAAACCGGTTTGTAAATGCTTGCTGAATGCCTGCACCAGTGCTGATGACGGGCGGTGCAGGGGGCGAATCAGGCTGACGGTGAAGGGAACCGCAATACTGAACCGCCGAACCACTAATCCGCTTGCCGCATAATCCAGAGCGGTGAGCGGGTTAACTACCGAAACTCCCGCCCCCGCCCGTACCATCGCGCAAACTGACGCGGCACTATGGGTTTCTACTATCATGCGTCGTTTAACCTGATTCTCACTAAACAACTGATCCAACAGCTGGCGATAGCTGTCTGTACGGGAAAGGCTGATGTAGTTCTCACCCTGAAAATCTTCCGGTGTTAATACCTTTTTTGCCGCCAGCGGATGGCCCGGCGGTAAAACACACACTTCGTCTAAAGACAGTAATTCGGTGCGTTCCGTACCCGCAGGCGTATGCAGCGTTTCGGTGAGCCCTAGATCATGACGCTGTGCCGAAAGCCACTCTTCAAGTAGCGGTGATTCCTGCGGGACAATGTTTAAGCTGACTTCAGGATAACGGGCCAGAAACGGTTGTAGCAGCGGCGGCAAAAAAGACTGCGAAAAGACCGGCAGGCAGGCAATAGACAGTTCTCCCTGGCGAAACTCGCGCAGACTTTCGGCGGCACTGACGATGCGATCCAGCCCGTACCAGGAGCGCTGAACCTCTTCAAACAGACGCAGCCCTTGAACGGTAGGGTGTAATCGACCGCGTACGCGTTCAAACAGTTTCAATCCGATCACCTTTTCAAAGCGCGCCAGTTCGCGGCTGACGGTTGGCTGTGAAGTATGCAGCAGTTGTGCCGCCTCAGTCAGGCTGCCAGCGGTCATAACCGCATGAAAAATTTCAATATGACGTAAGTTAACGGCGGCCATTGGCGTTCTCTCGCAATCCGGTAATCCATATCATTTTTGCATAGACTCGACATAAATCGATATTTTTTATTCTTTTTATGATGTGGCGTAATCATAAAAAAGCACTTATCTGGAGTTTGTTATGCCACATTCACTGTTCAGCCCCGATACCGATCTCACCGCCGAAAATCTACTGCGTTTGCCCTCAGAATTTGGCTGCCCGGTGTGGGTCTACGATGCGCAAATTATTCGTCGGCAGATTGCAGCGCTGAAACAGTTTGATGTGGTGCGCTTCGCGCAGAAAGCCTGTTCCAATATTCATATTTTGCGCTTAATGCGCGAACAGGGCGTGAAAGTGGATTCCGTCTCATTGGGGGAAATCGAACGCGCGTTGGCGGCGGGATATAATCCGCAAACGCATCCCGATGACATTGTCTTTACTGCGGATGTTATCGATCAGGCGACGCTCGATCGCGTCAGTGAATTACAAATTCCAGTAAACGCCGGCTCAGTTGATATGCTCGAACAACTTGGCCAGGTTTCGCCAGGGCATCGGGTATGGCTGCGCGTTAACCCGGGCTTTGGTCACGGTCATAGCCAAAAAACCAATACCGGTGGCGAAAACAGCAAGCACGGCATCTGGTATACCGATCTTCCGGCCGCGCTGGAAGTCATACAACGTCATCATCTGCAATTGGTTGGCATTCACATGCATATCGGTTCTGGTGTTGATTATGCGCATCTGGAGCAGGTGTGTGGCGCGATGGTGCATCAGGTCATCGAATTCGGTCAGGATTTACAGGCTATTTCTGCGGGGGGCGGGCTTTCTGTTCCGTATCAGCAGGGAGAAGAGGCGGTTGATACTGAACATTATTATGGTCTGTGGAATGCCGCGCGTGAGCAAATCGCCCGCCATCTCGGTCACCCTGTGAAACTGGAAATCGAACCAGGTCGCTTCCTGGTAGCGCAGTCAGGTGTGTTAATTACCCAGGTGCGGAGCGTCAAACAAATGGGGAGTCGCCACTTTGTGCTGGTTGACGCTGGATTTAACGATCTGATGCGCCCGGCAATGTACGGCAGTTACCACCATATTAGCGCGCTGGCGGCTGATGGTCGCTCTCTTGAACATGCGCCAACGGTGGAAACCGTTGTCGCAGGGCCATTATGTGAATCGGGCGATGTCTTTACCCAGCAGGAAGGGGGGAATGTCGAAACCCGTGCCTTACCGGAAGTGAAGGCGGGCGATTATCTGGTGCTGCATGATACCGGTGCATATGGTGCGTCAATGTCATCTAACTACAATAGTCGCCCACTGTTGCCAGAAGTTCTGTTTGATAATGGTCAGGCGCGGTTGATTCGCCGCCGCCAGACCATTGAGGAATTACTGGCGCTCGAGTTGCTTTAATCGCGGCTAGTCGCTGGCTGCGTTATGACTTGCATCCAGCGACGGTGTTGAAACTGAATGGCGACGTACCAGCGTAGGACTAAAGACGTTGGTGATTTCTGGCAGTGGGCGATTATCCGCCAGCGCCAATGCCAGTTCTGCAGCCTGGGTCGCCATTGTCACTATTGGGTAACGGACCGTGGTCAGCCGTGGGCGTACATAACGTGACACCAGTACATCATCAAAACCAATCAGCGAAATTTCACCCGGTACATCAATCCCATTGTCATTGAGCACGCCCATCGCGCCTGCCGCCATCGAGTCGTTATAACAAGCCACGGCGGTGAAATTTCTGCCTCTTCCCAACAGTTCAGTCATCGCCTGTTCGCCACCGCTTTCGTCCGGTTCGCCGAAAGTCACCAGTCGATCATTAGCTGGAATACCGCTTTCGGCAAGGGCATCGTAATACCCTCGCAGACGATCTTCGGCATCAGAAATAGAGTGGTTAGAGCAGAGATAACCAATGCGCGTATGACCTTGCTGAATTAAATGGCGCGTCGCCAGCCAGGCACCGTAGCGATCGTCCAGAGCGATACAACGACTCTCAAAACCCGGAAGGATCCGGTTGATTAACACCATGCCGGGTATTTGCTTCATCAATGAGGACAAATCGGCATCCGGGATCATTTTGGCATGGACGACCAGCGCGGCGCAGCGATGGCGAATCAACTGCTCAATGGCCTGGCGCTCTTTTTGTTCGTTGTGGTAACCGTTGCCAATTAATAAGAAATTACCGGTATGGTAAGCCACCTGTTCGACCGCTTTCACCATTGCACCGAAAAACGGATCGGAAACATCACCAACGACCAGGCCAACCGTTTCAGTGGTCTGTTGCGCCAACGCGCGGGCGTTAGCGTTCGGGTGATAACTCAGAGATTCCATTGCGCTATGCACAGCCAGACGAGAAGCTTCGCTGGCTTTTGGAGAGTTATTAATGACGCGGGAAACGGTGGCGACTGAAACGCCTGCCAGTCGGGCTACATCCTTAATGGTCGCCATGAAAATACCTTTGTGGGTAAACGCTTACATTCTGTCAGTGTTACGGAAAACGCCCGTTGGTTCAAGGGGCGTTGTGATTTCAGCGTGGGAAGTGTGCGCGAAACGAGAATAAGTAAGGAAAAAAAGAGATTGCAAACCTTTGGTTACACTTTGCGAAACGCTGTTGCGATTGACTGCTGGTGGTATTTGTCTACAGGTTGATAAAGTGGTGATCCCAGAGGTATTGATAGGTGAAGTCAACTTCGGGTTGAGCACATGAATTACACCAGCCTGCGCAGATGCGCAGGTTTTTTTTGCCTGTCGCAAATCTGTAACAGTAACCGACAATTTACACACCTCGTTGCATTTCCCTTCATTCCTTTGCTTTTTCTCGCTGGCGAAGCGTCGTCGTGCGGACCACAATCAAGATCCCAGAGGTATTGATTGGTGAGATTATTCGGTACGCTCTTCGTACCCTGTCTCTTGCACCAACCTGCGCGGATGCGCAGGTTTTTTTTCGCACCGACTTTACTGTCGCTCGAGCCCTTCATCTCGTGTAATCTCACCGCATTCGCATTTAATGAATAATGAGCAAAGGGAGTTGAAATGCTTTTTAGCTTTTTTCGAAATTTGTGCCTTGCTCTGTACCGCGTTCGCGTGACAGGTGACACCCAGGTGCTGAAGGGCGAGCGCGTTCTTATCACGCCCAATCACGTCTCTTTTATTGATGGCATTCTGCTGGCGCTATTTTTACCCGTTCGCCCGGTGTTTGCTGTTTACACCTCCATCAGCCAGCAGTGGTATATGCGTTGGTTGAAATCATTTATCGACTTCGTTCCTCTCGATCCGACACAGCCGATGGCAATCAAACATCTGGTTCGTTTGGTGGAACAAGGCCGTCCGGTAGTGATTTTCCCGGAGGGGCGCATCACGACCACCGGTTCGCTGATGAAAATTTACGATGGCGCCGGTTTTGTGGCGGCGAAGTCAGGCGCGACGGTTATTCCGGTGCGAATTGAAGGGGCAGAGCTTACGCACTTCAGTCGCCTGAAAGGTCTGGTTAAACGGCGCTTGTTCCCGCAAATTCATCTGCATATTTTGCCTCCCACGCAGGTGCCGATGCCAGATGCGCCGCGCGCCCGTGACCGCCGTAAAATCGCGGGGGAAATGCTGCACCAAATTATGATGGAAGCGCGTATGGCGGTACGCCCACGTGAAACGCTGTACGAATCACTACTGAGCGCAATGTACCGTTTTGGGGCCAGGAAAAAGTGTGTCGAAGACGTCAACTTTACCCCAGATACCTATCGCAAGTTGCTCACTAAAACACTGTTTGTTGGTCGCATACTCGAAAAATATAGCGTTGAAGGGGAAAGAATCGGCTTAATGCTGCCCAATGCGGGCATTAGTGCGGCAGTGATTTTTGGGGCCATAGCCCGTCGCCGTATTCCGGCAATGATGAACTACACCGCCGGGGTAAAAGGGCTGACCAGCGCCATTACGGCGGCTGAAATCAAAACTATCTTCACTTCCCGCCAGTTCCTCGACAAAGGCAAACTCTGGCATCTGCCGGAGCAGCTGACTCAGGTACGCTGGGTGTATCTGGAAGATTTAAAAGCGGATGTCACCACTGCCGACAAAGTGTGGATCTTCGCCCATCTGTTGATGCCGCGTCTGGCACAGGTAAAACAGCAGCCAGAAGAAGAGGCGCTGATCCTCTTTACCTCCGGTTCTGAAGGCCATCCGAAAGGCGTCGTCCATAGCCATAAAAGCATTCTGGCGAACGTCGAGCAGATTAAAACGATTGCCGATTTCACCACCAACGATCGCTTTATGTCGGCGTTACCGCTGTTTCACTCCTTTGGTTTAACTGTTGGCTTGTTTACGCCCCTGCTGACGGGCGCAGAAGTCTTCCTTTACCCCAGTCCATTGCATTACCGCATTGTGCCTGAATTGGTGTACGACCGCAGTTGTACGGTGCTTTTCGGCACTTCGACCTTCCTTGGTCATTACGCGCGCTTCGCCAACCCGTATGACTTCTATCGTCTACGCTATGTGGTGGCTGGCGCGGAGAAACTACAAGAAAGCACCAAACGACTTTGGCAGGATAAATTTGGCCTGCGTATTCTTGAAGGCTACGGCGTGACTGAATGCGCGCCAGTGGTGTCCATCAACGTACCGATGGCAGCGAAACCCGGCACCGTCGGGCGCATTTTGCCGGGGATGGATGCACGTCTGCTGGCGGTTCCGGGTATTGAAGAAGGTGGTCGCCTGCAACTAAAAGGGCCGAACATAATGAACGGCTATCTGCGGGTGGAGAAACCAGGCGTGCTGGAAGTGCCAACGGCTGAGAACATACTCGGTGAGATGGAGCGCGGCTGGTATGACACTGGCGATATCGTGCGTTTTGATGAACAGGGATTTGTGCAGATTCAGGGGCGGGCAAAACGCTTCGCCAAAATTGCCGGAGAGATGGTTTCACTGGAAATGGTGGAACAACTGGCACTTGGTGTTTCGCCAGATAAAGTCCATGCCACCGCGATTAAGAGCGACGCCAGTAAAGGCGAGGCGCTGGTACTGTTCACTACAGACAGCGAACTGACGCGCGATAAACTACAGCAATACGCCCGCGAGCACGGCGTACCGGAACTTGCCGTACCGCGTGACATTCGCTATCTGAAACAGATGCCATTACTGGGCAGCGGCAAGCCTGACTTTGTCACGTTGAAAAGTTGGGTAGACGAAGCGGAAAAACACGATGAGTGAGTCAGTGCACACTAACACTTCACTATGGTCGAAGGGAATGAAAGCAGTTATTGCCGCGCAGTTTCTCTCTGCGTTTGGCGATAACGCGCTGCTGTTTGCCACTCTGGCGCTACTGAAAGCGCAGTTCTACCCAGACTGGAGTCAGCCAATCCTGCAAATGGTGTTTGTGGGCGCTTACATTCTTTTTGCGCCGTTTGTCGGTCAGGTGGCGGATAGCTTTGCGAAAGGCCGGGTAATGATGTTTGCCAACGGCCTTAAGTTGCTGGGTGCTGCCAGTATTTGTTTTGGCATTAATCCGTTTCTCGGTTATACGCTGGTGGGCGTCGGTGCAGCGGCTTATTCTCCGGCGAAATACGGTATTCTTGGCGAGTTAACTACCGGTAATCAGTTAGTGAAAGCTAACGGCTTGATGGAAGCCTCCACCATTGCGGCGATTTTACTCGGTTCCGTAGCCGGTGGCGTGCTGGCGGACTGGCATGTTCTTGCTGCGCTGGCGGCCTGTGCGCTGGCTTATGCTGGCGCGGTAGCCGCAAATCTCTACATTCCGAAACTGGCGGCGGCGCGTCCGGGACAGTCGTGGAATCTCATCAACATGGCCCGCAGCTTTATCTCTGCTTGCGCCGTATTATGGCACAACGGTGAAACACGATTTTCGCTGGTGGGAACCAGTTTATTCTGGGGCGCGGGGGTTACGTTGCGTTTCCTGTTGGTGCTGTGGGTGCCGGTGGCGCTGGGCATTACCGATAACGCGACCCCGACCTACCTCAACGCGATGGTGGCGATTGGCATCGTGGTTGGTGCGGGGGCGGCAGCAAAACTGGTCACCCTGGAAACCGTATCACGCTGCATGCCAGCCGGCATTTTGATTGGCGTGGTGGTACTGATTTTCTCCCTGCAACACGAACTTCTGCCAGCCTATGCCTTGCTGATGTTGATTGGCGTACTTGGGGGCTTTTTTGTGGTACCGCTCAATGCATTATTACAGGAGCGAGGCAAAAAAAGCGTCGGGGCGGGGAATGCGATTGCAGTACAGAATCTCGGCGAAAACAGCGCCATGCTGCTGATGTTGGGAATTTACTCGTTGGCAGTAATGGTAGGCATCCCAGTCGTGCCCATAGGCATTGGCTTTGGTGCGCTGTTTGCGCTGGCAATAACGGCGCTGTGGATTTGGCAACGCCGTCATTAATCTTTTGCCAGATGGCACATTCAGCCATCTGGTGAAGGTCACATTCCCGAAGGGTGCATACCTTTCGGATACTTCACGCTGTAAGAGAATGGCAGACTCACGTTCTCTTTGCCTGACAGTTTCAGCGTCCAGGTCAGTTCACCCGTTTTCGCATCAAACTGCGCCTGCCCGTACTGCATTTTTTCTACCGTAATATCACTATTAGCACTGACTGGGATCTGGTCGAGCAGAGTAATATCCACCGCTTCGCCGTAGCTGTTCTTCACATTAAGGGTGTAACTGAAGTTACGTATTGCGCTGTCGTTAAAGATAGATAACGCATTCTCTTTTTTGAGTGCGGCTTTACGCTGAATAATCAACTTAGGATCGCGGTTAAGCTGAATATCCAGCGACTTGCCATCTTCCGGCGGCTGCAAATAACCCACGCCGGTACGGTTGTTGCCAAAGAAGATCTGACTTTCGCCGGGGATTAAATTTAACTGTTCCCACTCTTTAATTTGCACCTGGAGCCAGGCGTCATTACTGATCTTTGGAATAGCAAAGAAGCGATATTTACCGTTGACCGACTCTTCCTTAATGACCACCGTGCGCGCGGTATTATCGCTGTCGATTTGCCACGGCAGCGAAAGTGCATAGCGAACATTTTGCGCGGTGAAACTTTCTGGTTGCGGTGAAACGGGCGCTGCTGATGCCGCATACATGCGCCCGGCTCGTTGCTCCCTTGTTTTTTGCATCTTTGTCTCCAGGGCTTTCTGCAATTCTGAGGCATCCTGGTCAGAGGACTCTCGCGAACGCTGTTCCATTACGGGTTCCCGCTTATAAGTTGATGCTGAAAGCGAGCCGCCACCATACTCCGGCACATCCACATACTGTGTTTCCAGTTGCGGCAAGGTGAGATGAGTATCAGGTTCATTGGTCGAGAGCACGAGATTAACGTTTTTCCATGCAAGCCCGGTGTACTGGCGAATATTAGCCTTATAAACCAGACGAAGCGGTTGGTTGATAGCACTCGCGTGAACATCATAGAGCGGCGTCCATGCGGCATTTGGCGTCATATAGCGCACCACTGCCTTCGCCGTGACGGCTTGGGGGGCATAGACCTTAGCGATAATAACCTGTGGATCATCGGCAGCCTCTGAATCGCCGTTACTCATACTCTCGCGTTGCTCCAGCTTTTCAATTTCAAGCTGGTTATCAGCAAGTTTCTGCGTCAACTCATTGTCGGCTCGTAATAACTCACCATTTTTCTCTTTCACCATTTGCAGATACTTGCCAACTTCGACGGCACTTTTATTGGTTAATGTGCTATTTGCCTCTAATACCTTAATTTGAGCCGCAATATTGTTTTTCTCGGCGGTTAGTTTTGCCTGTTCCACCTTGGCTGCTTTTAGCTGTTGCTGAATCTCTGACGGCAACGCATTCGGCTGTGTTTCCATTAGCGCGATACGTGAGGAAAGCACCGTCACTCCGTTATCGATAGAGATAGCGATGCTGTCGTCGGTTACCGAATTGGCAATATGGGTGAAGATGATTTCGCTTTCACCTGCCGGTAAGTTGAGTGTCTCTTCACCTTGCAGGCTGGCACCATGCAGATAAACAGTGACGTCTTTAAGTGTTAGCGGTTGGGTTAACTGCGTCCCCCAGGCGGAGGACATACACCCAGTAAGCAACATAGCGAGGGGAAGAGGTTTGAAAATCAACATGGTTATCCTTAACAATGGGCACAGACATTGAAACGCGCGCTGGCGTTGACAGAAAGAGTCTATTGCGCTTTGTCAGGAAAGATGCGGCGAAAAGTAGTGAATATATTCTGAAAAGTGGGAAAAAAGACGCCTGGCGCAAAACGCCAGGCGAGAGGATCACGGTGCCGGATAAGTATAAACCTGATGCACCGCTTCAATTTCTGCTAACACGTCTTCGCTTAACTCCAGATGCAAACTTTCGACGTTAGTTTTCAGCTGTTCCATCGTTGTTGCGCCCAGCAGAGTGCAGGCAACAAACGGTTGACGACGCACAAAGGCCAGCGCCATCTGAGCTGGATCCAGACCATGACGTTTGGCTATATCAACATACGCCGCGACGGCTTTTTGCGTTTGCTCACCGCTGTAGCGAGTGAAGCGGCTAAAGAGTGTATTGCGCGCGCCAGCCGGTTTTGCGCCGTTGAGATATTTCCCGCTCAACGTGCCAAAACCCAGACACGAATAAGCCAGTAACTCGACGCCTTCATACTGGCTGACTTCAGCAAGACCCACTTCAAAGCTGCGATTTAACAAGCTGTAGGGGTTTTGAATGGTGACAATACGCGGCAGGTCGTGTTTATCCGCGAGATGTAAATAGCGCATTACGCCAAATGCGGTTTCATTCGACACACCGATATAACGAATTTTCCCCGCGCGTTGGTACTCTGCCAGTGCGTCCAGCGTATCCAGCAGCGAAACTGCAGGCGCAGAATCTGTCCAGCTATAACCGAGCTTGCCGAAACAGTTGGTGGGGCGCTGTGGCCAATGCACCTGATAGAGATCGAGATAATCAGTCTGCAGACGCTTGAGGCTGTCATGCAGAGCTTCGCGAATATTCTTCCTGTCCAGCGCCTGATCCGGGCGGATCCCCTTGTCATTATTACGCGACGGTCCGCTCACTTTGGAGGCGATAATTAATTTTTCGCGGTTGCCATGTTTTGCCAGCCAGTTACCGACATAGGTTTCAGTTAACCCCTGAGTTTCGGGGCGTGGCGGTACCGGGTACATCTCGGCAACGTCGATAAGGTTAATGCCCTGAGCAACGGCATAGTCGAGTTGTGCGTGGGCGTCGGCTTCGCTGTTCTGTTCACCAAACGTCATCGTGCCAAGCCCCAGCGTGCTGACTTCCAGCGAGCTGTGGGGTATACGGTGATATTGCATAGCCGTTTCCTTTTTATAATCACGACATAAGGAATATAAAAATGGCAGAGGGAAGGGAAAAGGGAAAGAGAAAAATCTTAAGGCCAGCCGGATGCTGACCTTATTTTTTAACGTTCAATAATTTGCGAAACATCATCACGGTTTATTTGCATCGCGTTACCTTGCTGATCGTGATAACTCACCAGCCCGGTGTCATCATCAATTTCCGGTTTTCCATCTGTCAAAATCATACGGCCATCTTTGGTCGCCATGACGTAATCACTGGAACAGCCGGAAACGGCAAATGCCAGTCCGACTGCAGAAATTAATACTGCCCATTTTTTCATCCGGTCATCCTCACCTATTTTGCCCATTAATGATAATAGACTGTTTATAATCTGACGTTATACATCATGAAAGCAGGAAAATCTTAAACTGTGAGGAAGAGATCTGGCCGAACGCTCTCCCGCAGGAGAGCGAACGGAATATCAGAGCGGATTCTTTTTGTTGCGAATCAGGTTGAGGCTTTCAACCGCAATAGAGAAGAACATCGCGAAGTAGATGTAACCTTTCGGTACGTGGATATCGAAACTTTCCAGAATCAGGGTAAAGCCCACCAGAATCAGGAAAGAGAGCGCCAGCATTTTTACCGAAGGGTGGCGTTCGACAAAATCACCAATCGAGCGCGCGGCGAACATCATCACGCCTACGGCAATCACCACTGCTGCCATCATTATGAATAAGTGATCTGACAGACCCACAGCGGTAATCACCGAGTCGAGGCTGAAAATAATATCCAGCAGCATAATCTGCACGATAGCGCCGAGGAATGATGAAACGCGAGTTTTCAATCCTTCTTCTTCACCTTCGATGGATTCGTGGATTTCCTTGCTGGCTTTCCAGATAAGGAACAGACCGCCGAGTAACAAAATTAAATCGCGAGCGGAAATTTCCTGACTGAAAATTGTAAAAAGCGGATTCGTCAGACGCGTGACCCAGGCAATAGACGCCAGCAGCGCCAGACGCATGACCATAGCCGCTGCCAAACCCAGACGCCGTGCGTGGCCACGTTGTGCTGTAGGTAGTTTTGCCACCACCAGCGAGAGGAAAATAATATTATCGATCCCAAGAACGATCTCCAGCAGCGTCAGCGTACCGAGCGCAAGCCAGGCGTTAGGATCGGTTACCCATGCAAATAACATCAAACAAAGCCCTGCCAAAAAAATGAAGCGGTAATTATATGCCCGGAATGCGGCAGGTCAAAGCGATGGGTGCTGGATCAAAAAATGACGAGCCAATAGCGCACTGGTGAAATTCTTCTTTAAATAAAAGCCGCGTGGCAGTGTCAGAATCGGTTCACCCTGGGAGCCAATGGCTTCGGTGAGCGCTTTCGCATTCGCCGCTTTAGGTCTTATCTGTAAATATTCCCCGTGACGAGCGGTAATTCTTTCAACCTGACCAAGAACAATCATATCCATTAATTCTTCCCAGTCTTCGCGTAACTGCCGTTCCTCTTCGTCATTTGGACTCCACAGTAATGGCGACCCTACGCGCCGCTGCGCCAGAGGAATACTGCGCTCGCCTTCTACAGGTATCCACAGCACGCGTTTTAACTTGTGACGTACATGGCTGGTTTCCCAGGTGACGCCGCTATTGCCGGTTAAAGGCGCCACGCAAACGAAAGTGGTTTCCAGAGGACGGCCAAGGCTATCCACAGGAATCGTTTTTAGCTCTACGCCCAGGGCCGCAAAATCTTGTTCAGGTTTACTGCCTGCGCTTGCGCCAAGCCAAATTTCCAGCAACACGCCTATCCAGCCTTTATCGCGCTTTAAATTCTCCGGTGCAACCAGCCCGGCAAGTGCCGCCAGCTCACCCAATGTGTAACCGGAAAGTTGCTGTGCTTGCGCAAATAACTGCGCTTCAGTTTCTGGTGGAGAGAGCAATGGGTGAGGCTGGAGCATGGTGTTATACCTTGATTAAAAATTGAGCAGCAATTTTATACCGGATATGCCAAGTGTAACTTTTTCCACGCGTGTTATTCAATTGCATGATTTATATTGCTTTTTAGGCCTCAGATAACCGTGTTGCGCAACGTGTGGGGAGGTTTTCCAAATCTGGTCACTGAAAATAAACAGGATCTTACACCATGTTATCCACAGAAAGCTGGGATAACTGTGAAAAACCCTCACTACTGTTTCCATTTACAGCCTTGACGTGCGACGAAACTCCAATTTTTAGTGATGTGGTGCTTAACTTATTGGCACATTCTGTGGATAAATACGACATTGGTTGATCTTTCACCACCTCGTATACAGTGAGTGTGATACAGGTCACGATTTTACCTGTTTGGTAGCGATTTAAGCACCTAGTTCATTGATTAGTAATTATTATTTTGTAATGCCTGAATCAGGGGTGTTCAGAATGCTCTGGGTTTTCCCGTAGTAATTCCGTAGTTCTTCACAACTCTATCCACAGAAAAGGTGAATAAAAACGGTGATGTTCCCCCTCTGCTGTTTATAACTCTGCACTTAACTGTGAGTTATTCAATTGTTATTAGTGTGTAATGCCTTGCAGAGAGTGGTTTACCGCCTTCCAGGAGTATGAAACAATCATTCGCATATAAAGTTTTATTTTGAGGTAGTCCGGTGATTGATGACGATGGCTACCGCCCAAACGTAGGTATCGTGATTTGTAATCGTCAGGGGCAAGTAATGTGGGCCCGTCGATTTGGTCAGCACTCCTGGCAATTTCCGCAAGGCGGAATTAACCCCGGAGAATCCGCAGAACAGGCGATGTACCGTGAATTGTTTGAAGAAGTAGGATTAAGCCGCAAAGACGTTCGAATCCTTGCTTCAACGCGTAACTGGTTGCGCTACAAATTACCAAAACGTTTGGTGCGTTGGGACACGAAGCCGGTGTGTATCGGCCAAAAACAAAAATGGTTTCTCTTGCAGCTGGTGAGCGGCGATGCGGAAATCAATATGCAAACCAGCAGTACACCAGAGTTTGACGGCTGGCGTTGGGTAAGTTACTGGTATCCGGTCAGACAGGTGGTGTCATTTAAACGTGATGTCTACCGCAGGGTAATGAAAGAGTTTGCGAGTGTTGTGATGGCGCTACAGGACAATACGCCTAAACCACAAAACGCATCTACTTATCGACGTAAAAGAGGTTAAGTCACGCCAATTATGCTCACTCGCCTGCGCGAAATAGTCGAAAAGGTAGCCAGTGCTCCCCGCCTTAACGAGGCGTTGAATATTCTGGTTACCGACATCTGTCTTGCGATGGATACCGAAGTCTGTTCGGTCTACCTGGCCGATCATGACCGACGTTGTTACTACCTGATGGCGACTCGGGGGCTGAAAAAACCGCGAGGTCGCACCGTAACGCTCGCGTTTGATGAAGGGATCGTCGGCCTGGTTGGCAGGCTGGCGGAACCGATAAACCTTGCGGATGCGCAAAAACACCCCAGCTTCAAATATGTCCCCTCCGTAAAAGAAGAGCGTTTCCGTGCTTTCTTAGGCGTTCCGATTATTCAGCGTCGCCAATTGCTTGGCGTGCTGGTGGTGCAGCAACGAGAGCTACGCCAGTACGATGAAAGCGAAGAATCCTTTCTGGTGACGCTCGCCACCCAGATGGCGGCCATTCTTTCCCAGTCGCAGTTGACTGCCTTATTCGGACAATATCGCCAGACGCGAATCCGCGCATTGCCGGCTGCACCCGGCGTGGCTATTGCCGAAGGTTGGCAGGATGCTACTTTACCCTTAATGGAACAGGTGTATCAGGCATCAACGCTGGATCCAGCGCTGGAACGTGAGCGCCTGACCGGAGCGCTGGAAGAGGCAGCTAACGAATTTCGTCGTTACAGCAAACGCTTTGCTGCCGGGGCGCAGAAAGAAACGGCGGCCATTTTCGATCTTTACTCGCACCTGCTTTCCGACACCCGTTTGCGTCGCGAACTGTTTGCCGAGGTGGATAAAGGCTCGGTCGCAGAGTGGGCTGTGAAAACGGTCATTGAAAAATTTGCTGAACAGTTTGCCGCGCTAAGTGATAACTATCTCAAAGAGCGCGCTGGCGATTTACGCGCGCTGGGCCAGCGGTTGCTGTTTCACCTTGATGATGCAAATCAGGGGCCGAACGCCTGGCCGGAACGTTTCATTCTGGTGGCAGATGAATTGTCGGCGACGACCCTTGCGGAGTTGCCCCAGGATCGCTTAGTCGGCGTCGTCGTACGCGATGGTGCGGCCAACTCCCATGCGGCGATTATGGTGCGCGCGCTGGGTATTCCTACCGTGATGGGGGCGGACATTCAACCTTCAGTGCTGCATCATCGGACGCTGATTGTTGATGGTTATCGCGGGGAATTACTGGTCGACCCGGAACCGGTGCTGCTACAAGAATACCAACGGCTAATTAGCGAAGAAAATGAGCTAAGCCGACTGGCGGAAGATGACGTCAATTTACCCGCACAGTTAAAAAGCGGTGAGCGCATTAAAGTCATGCTCAATGCGGGTTTAAGCCCGGAACATGAAGAAAAACTGGGCAGCCGTATTGATGGCATCGGCCTTTATCGCACTGAAATTCCTTTCATGTTGCAAAGCGGTTTCCCGTCGGAAGAAGAGCAGGTGGCGCAATATCAGGGCATGTTGCAAATGTTCAATGATAAGCCTGTCACGCTGCGCACGCTGGATGTTGGTGCTGATAAGCAACTGCCTTACATGCCTATCAGCGAAGAGAATCCATGTCTGGGTTGGCGTGGGATCCGCATTACGCTCGATCAGCCGGAGATCTTTTTGATCCAGGTGCGGGCGATGCTGCGTGCTAATGCAGCAACGGGCAACCTGAACATCTTATTGCCGATGGTCACAAGCCTCGATGAAGTTGACGAAGCACGCCGCCTGATTGAACGTGCCGGACGTGAAGTCGAGGAGATGATCGGCTATGCGATCCCCAAACCGCGTATCGGTATCATGCTGGAAGTGCCATCGATGGTGTTTATGCTGCCGCATCTGGCAAACCGGGTCGATTTTATCTCTGTTGGCACCAACGATCTGACTCAATACATCCTGGCTGTTGATCGTAACAACACGCGAGTTGCGAACATTTATGACAGCTTGCATCCTGCGATGTTACGTGCGCTGGCAATGATCGCCCGGGAAGCGGAAACGCAAGGAATAGATCTCCGTTTGTGTGGCGAAATGGCGGGAGATCCTATGTGCGTAGCAATCCTCATTGGGCTTGGGTATCGCCATCTGTCTATGAACGGGCGTTCTGTCGCGCGCGTAAAATATTTGCTGCGGCGCATTGATTTTGCCGAAGCGGAAAACCTTGCGCGGCGCAGCCTGGAAGCACAACTGGCGACTGAAGTTCGTCATCAGGTTGCGGCATTTATGGAGCGTCGCGGCATGGGTGGGCTGATTCGCGGGGGGCTATAGCGCGGATCGTATACATATCTTTTAACGGTATCCGGCAACCAGCCTGGTCCCCTTGTGCTATTATTCGCACCTTTGGAGCGCCTGGAACCTGCGGCGCGCATTTCAATCGCTGTTCTCTTTCAGCGAAATAACAAGAACTTGTGGTGACAGATGACCAGTAGCTATCTGCATTTTCCGGAATTCGATCCGGTCATTTTCTCAATAGGACCCGTTGCGCTTCACTGGTACGGCCTGATGTATCTGGTAGGTTTCATTTTTGCGATGTGGCTGGCAACACGTCGGGCGAACCGTCCGGGGAGCGGCTGGACCAAAAATGAAGTTGAAAACTTACTCTATGCGGGTTTCCTTGGCGTTTTCCTTGGCGGACGTATTGGGTATGTTCTGTTCTACAATTTCCCGCAGTTTATGGCCGATCCGCTGTATCTGTTCCGTGTCTGGGACGGCGGCATGTCCTTCCACGGCGGCCTGATTGGCGTGATTGTGGTGATGATTATCTTCGCCCGCCGCACCAAACGTTCCTTCTTCCAGGTCTCTGATTTTATCGCACCGCTTATTCCGTTTGGTCTTGGCGCCGGGCGTCTGGGCAACTTTATTAACGGTGAATTGTGGGGCCGCGTTGACCCGAACTTCCCGTTTGCCATGCTGTTCCCGGGTTCCCGTACCGAAGATATTCTGTTGCTGCAAAACAATCCGCAGTGGCAGTCCATTTTTGATACTTACGGCGTGCTGCCTCGCCACCCGTCACAGTTGTACGAACTGCTGCTGGAAGGTGTGGTGCTGTTTATTATCCTCAACCTGTATATTCGTAAACCGCGCCCGATGGGGGCCGTGTCTGGCTTGTTCCTGATTGGCTACGGCGCGTTTCGCATCATTGTTGAGTTTTTCCGCCAGCCCGACGCGCAGTTTACCGGTGCCTGGGTGCAGTACATCAGTATGGGGCAAATTCTTTCCATCCCGATGATCGTCGCGGGTGTGATCATGATGGTCTGGGCATATCGTCGCAGCCCACAGCAACACGTTTCCTGAGGAACCATGAAACAGTATTTAGAACTGATGCAAAAAGTGCTCGACGAAGGCACACAGAAAAACGACCGTACCGGAACCGGAACGCTTTCCATTTTTGGTCATCAGATGCGTTTTAACCTGCAGGATGGATTCCCGCTGGTGACAACCAAACGTTGCCACCTGCGTTCCATCATCCACGAACTACTGTGGTTCCTGCAGGGCGACACCAACATTGCTTATCTGCACGAAAACAATGTCACCATCTGGGACGAATGGGCTGATGAAAATGGTGACCTCGGCCCGGTATATGGCAAACAGTGGCGCGCCTGGCCAACGCCGGATGGACGTCATATTGACCAGATAACCACAGTGCTGAACCAGTTGAAAAACGACCCGGATTCCCGCCGCATTATTGTTTCGGCGTGGAACGTGGGGGAACTGGATAAAATGGCGCTGGCTCCATGCCATG
Source organism: Escherichia sp. E4930 (assembly GCF_005845405.1). Classification (NCBI taxonomy): domain Bacteria; kingdom Pseudomonadati; phylum Pseudomonadota; class Gammaproteobacteria; order Enterobacterales; family Enterobacteriaceae; genus Escherichia; species Escherichia sp. E4930. The sequence continues at coordinate 118,627 of NZ_VCDZ01000011.1, forward strand.
CCTTCTTCCAGTTCTATGTCGCAGACGGCAAACTCTCTTGCCAGCTTTATCAACGCTCCTGTGACGTCTTCCTGGGGCTGCCGTTTAACATCGCCAGCTATGCGTTACTGGTGCATATGATGGCGCAGCAGTGCGATCTTGAAGTGGGTGATTTTGTCTGGACCGGTGGCGACACGCACCTGTACAGCAACCATATGGATCAAACCCATCTGCAATTAAGCCGTGAACCGCGTCCGCTGCCGAAGCTGATTATTAAACGTAAACCCGAATCCATCTTCGACTACCGTTTCGAAGACTTTGAGATTGAAGGCTACGATCCGCATCCGGGCATTAAGGCACCGGTGGCTATCTAATTACGAAACATCCTGCCAGAGCCGACGCCAGTGTGCGTCGGTTTTTTTTATCCTCTGTTAAATTCTTCGAGACGCCTTCCCGAAATTTTGCAACGCCCTGCAACAGGGTAAATAGTCCGGAAGACGTGCCGAAGAAATAGAAACTGGCACTCGTCTTTTTTTCTCCGCGCCGCATACTGCCGGCATGAAAAAACAACGTGGTTATACGCTGATTGAAACGCTGGTCGCGATGCTGATTTTGGTCATGCTAAGTGCAAGTGGTCTCTATGGCTGGCAGTACTGGCAGCAGTCGCAACGGTTATGGCAAACCGCCAGCCAGGCGCGAGACTATTTGCTCTATTTACGTGAGGATGCCAACTGGCATAACCGCGACCACAGTATCGGTGTCATCAGGGAGGGAACGTCATGGTGTCTTGCGAGTGCCGCCGCTGGGGCGAATACCTGTCATGGCAGTTCACCGCTGGTCTTTGTGCCTCGCTGGCCCGAAGTCGAAATGAGCGACCTGACACCTTCGCTCACTTTCTTTGGCCTACGCAATACTGCATGGGCCGGACATATTCGCTTCAAAAATTCAGCGGGCGAGTGGTGGTTGGTGGTTTCGCCGTGGGGAAGGCTCCGGCTTTGTCAGCAAGGAGAAACAGAAGGATGCCTGTAAAAGAGCAAGGTTTTTCTCTGCTGGAAGTGCTGATTGCTATGGCAATCAGTAGCGTACTGCTGCTGGGAGCTGCGCGATTTCTGCCCGCATTACAGCGTGAAAGTTTGATTACTACTCGCAAGCTGGCGCTGGAAGATGAAATCTGGCTGCGGGTATTTACAGTCGCGAAGCATCTCCAGAGAGCAGGTTATTGTCATGGAACCTGCCCTGGTGAAGGTCTGAAAATTGTTGGGCAGGGTGACTGCATCATTGTGCAGTGGGATGCGAACAGTAACGGTATCTGGGAGCATGAGCCGGGAAAAGAATCCGACCAGATTGGATTTCGGCTAAAAGACAATGTCCTGGAAACGCTACGCGGCACGACATCCTGTGAAGGTAAGGGCTGGGATAAATTGACCAACCCAGATGCCGTCGTTATCGACACTTTTCAGGTTACCCGACAGGATAACAGCGGTTTCCCGCCGGTGCTGACGGTTAATATGCACGCTGCCAGCAAGGCTGATCCACAAACCGTGGTGGATGCCAGCTATAGCGTGACAGGATTCAACCTGTGAACCGCGAAAAGGGTGTTTCATCGCTGGCACTGGTCCTGATGCTGCTGGTTTTGGGCAGCTTGCTGTTACAAGGAATGAGCCAGCAGGATCGCAGTTTTGCCTCTCGCGTGACTATGGAAAGCCAGTCATTACGCCGTCAGGCCATTGTGCAGTCGGCGCTTGAGTGGGGGAAAATGCATGCCTGGCAGGTACAGCAAGCTGTTCAGTGTTCGCAATACGCCGCAACGGGTGCTCGAGCGTGCCTGCGAAGACTTGCAGATAATAAAACCTTGCTAATAGCCGGTTATGAAGACGTTTCATTATGGCGAATGGGGGAAGTCATCGATGGGAATATCGTATTTTCGCCACATGGCTGGAGTGATTTTTGTCCGCTGAAAGAGGAGGCGTTATGTCAGCTTCCCTGAAGAATCAGCAAGGTTTTAGCCTGCCGGAGGTGATGTTGGCGATGGTACTGATGGTGATGATTGTCACTGCGTTATCTGGTTACCAGCGAACATTAAGCACCAGTCTTGCCAGCAGAAACCAGTACCAGCAGCTCTGGCGGCACGCCTGGCAGCAAGCACAACTGCGCGCGATTTCGCCACCTGCAAACTGGCAGGTCAACCGAATGCAGACATCGCAGGCGGGATGTGTCAGCATCAGCGTTACGCTATTTTCACCCGGGGGCAGAGAAGGCGAGATGACCCGCCTGCATTGCCCGAATCGTCAGTAGTCAGGAGCCGCTATGTTAAGGGTCTACCATTCCAATCGTCTGGACGTACTGGAAGCGTTGATGGAGTTTATTGTCGAACGCGAACGGCTGGACGATCCTTTCGAGCCAGAAATGATTCTGGTGCAAAGTACCGGTATGGCGCAGTGGCTGCAAATGACTCTGTCGCAGAAATTCGGCATTGCGGCAAACATTGATTTTCCGCTGCCTGCGAGCTTTATCTGGGATATGTTTGTCCGTGTATTACCGGAGATCCCCAAAGAGAGCGCCTTTAACAAGCGGAGTATGAGCTGGAAACTGATGACTCTGCTGCCGCAACTGCTGGATCGCGAAGATTTTACACTATTGCGTCATTACCTGACTGACGATAGCGACAAGCGAAAACTGTTTCAGCTTTCCTCAAAAGCGGCGGACCTGTTTGACCAATATCTGGTCTATCGCCCGGACTGGCTGGCGCAGTGGGAAGCCGGGCATCTGGTTGAAGGGCTGGGAGAAGCGCAGGCCTGGCAAGCTCCGTTGTGGAAGGCGCTGGTGGAATATACCCATGAACTCGGGCAACCGCGCTGGCACCGTGCCAATCTCTATCAACGCTTTATCGAAACACTGGAGTCTGCGACGACCTGCCCACCCGGCTTACCTTCGCGCGTCTTTATATGCGGTATTTCCGCGTTACCGCCTGTTTATCTCCAGGCGCTACAGGCGCTGGGTAAACATATTGAAATCCATCTCCTGTTTACCAACCCTTGCCGTTATTACTGGGGCGATATTAAAGATCCTGCTTATCTGGCGAAACTGCTGACCCGCCAGCGTCGACACAGTTTTGAAGATCGCGAATTGCCGCTATTTCGCGATAGCGAAAATGCCGGACAGCTCTTTAACAGCGACGGTGAACAGGATGTCGGCAACCCGCTACTGGCCTCCTGGGGCAAGTTGGGGCGCGACTATATCTATCTCCTATCCGATCTGGAGAACAGTCAGGAGCTGGACGCCTTTGTCGATGTCACGCCAGATAATCTGCTGCATAACATACAGTCCGACATTCTGGAACTGGAAAACCGCGCCGTTGCGGGCGTGAACCTCGAAGAGTTTTCCCGTAGCGACAACAAACGCCCGCTTGACCCGCAGGATAGCAGTATCACCTTCCACGTTTGCCATAGCCCGCAGCGTGAAGTTGAAGTTTTGCACGATCGCCTGCTGGCGATGTTGGAAGAAGATCCGACACTTACTCCGCGCGATATCATCGTGATGGTGGCCGACATCGACAGCTACAGTCCGTTTATTCAGGCCGTTTTTGGCAGTGCGCCAGCGGATCGGTATCTGCCTTACGCCATTTCCGACCGTCGGGCGCGGCAGTCGCATCCCGTGCTGGAAGCGTTTATCAGCCTGTTATCACTGCCTGACAGTCGCTTTGTGTCAGAGGATGTGCTGGCATTACTGGATGTGCCGGTGCTGGCGGCGCGGTTTGACATCACCGAAGAAGGGCTGCGTTACTTGCGCCAGTGGGTCAACGAATCCGGCATTCGTTGGGGCATAGATGACGATAACGTTCGTGAGCTGGAACTCCCCGCCACCGGACAACACACCTGGCGATTTGGCCTGACGCGTATGTTGTTGGGCTACGCGATGGAGAGCGCGCAGGGCGAGTGGCAATCGGTTCTACCTTATGATGAATCGAGCGGCTTAATTGCAGAACTGGTGGGGCATCTGGCTTCACTGCTAATGCAGCTAAACATCTGGCGTCGCGGGCTGGCGCAGGAGCGCCCGCTTGAAGAGTGGCTGCCGGTTTGCCGCGATATGCTCAATGCCTTCTTCCTGCCGGATGCGGAAACCGAAGCGGCGATGACGCTTATTGAGCAACAATGGCAGGCGATTATCGCTGAAGGTTTAGGTGCGCAGTATGGCGATGCGGTGCCGCTATCGCTGTTACGTGATGAACTGGCACAACGCCTGGATCAAGAACGTATCAGCCAGCGTTTTCTCGCAGGTCCGGTTAACATTTGTACGCTGATGCCAATGCGTTCAATCCCGTTCAAAGTGGTTTGCCTGCTGGGGATGAACGACGGAGTTTACCCACGCCAGCTTGCGCCATTGGGCTTTGACCTGATGAGCCAGAAACCGAAGCGCGGTGACCGTAGCCGTCGTGATGACGACCGCTATCTGTTCCTGGAAGCGTTAATATCCGCGCAACAAAAACTCTATATCAGCTATATCGGGCGTTCCATTCAAGATAACAGCGAACGATTCCCGTCGGTTCTGGTGCAGGAACTGATCGACTACATCGGGCAAAGCCATTATCTACCGGGCGATGAAGCGCTTAACTGTGATGAAAGCGAGGCAAGGGTAAAAGCGCATCTTACTTGCCACCATACCCGGATGCCGTTTGACCCGCAAAACTACCAGCCCGGTAACTTACAAAGCTATGCGCGCGAGTGGCTACCCGCGGCCAGCCAGGCAGGTAAGGCACATTCTGAATTTGTTCAGCCGCTACCGTTTACCTTGCCGGAAACTGTGCCGCTGGAGACGCTACAACGATTCTGGGCGCATCCGGTGCGGGCGTTTTTCCAGATGCGTTTGCAGGTGAACTTCCGTACCGAAGACAGCGAAATTCCCGACACCGAACCTTTTATTCTTGAAGGGCTTAGTCGTTATCAAATCAACCAGCAGTTATTAAATGCACTGGTTGAGCAGGATGATGCCGAACGCTTGTTCCGCCGATTCCGGGCGGCAGGTGATTTGCCGTATGGTGCCTTTGGTGAAATTTTCTGGGAAACGCAGTGTCAGGAGATGCAGCAACTTGCCGACAGAGTCATTGCCTGTCGTCAGCCGGGCCAGAGCATGGAAATCGATCTCGCCTGTAACGGTGTGCAAATAACGGGCTGGTTGCCGCAGGTCCAGTCGGATGGCCTGTTGCGCTGGCGTCCCTCTTTATTAAGTGTGGCGCAGGGAATGCAACTTTGGCTGGAACACCTTGTCTACTGTGCCAGCGGTGGTAATGGTGAAAGTCGCCTTTTTCTACGCAAAGACGGCGAGTGGCGTTTTCCGCCGCTTGCAGCCGAACAGGCTTTACATTACCTCTCACAGCTGATTGAAGGGTATCGTGAAGGTATGTCCGCGCCATTGCTGGTGTTACCTGAAAGCGGCGGTGCATGGCTAAAAACCTGTTATGACGCAGAAAACGATGCCATGCTGGACGACGAATCCACGTTGCAAAAAGCTCGTTCGAAATTCCTTCAGGCTTACGAAGGCAACATGATGGTGCGTGGCGAAGGTGATGATATCTGGTATCAACGGCTATGGCGGCAATTAACGCCAGAGACAATGGAAGCCATCGTTAAACAATCGCAACGTTTCCTGTTACCGCTGTTTCGCTTTAATCAGTCATGAGTGCTGTATAAAAATTGCGCAATTCATTCGCTTACTTTATGATGCGCACCAGTCACGGACTGATGGATATATAGACATAGGCTGACTCGTTCAGCACAAGATTAAATTCTGGCAGATGATTTACGTTAACGTGTTGAATCTGGTTGGAAAATAAAGTTGATAATGAGGTCCGTGAATGCCCCGCAGCACCTGGTTCAAAGCATTATTGTTGTTTGTCGCCCTCTGGGCACCCTTAAGTCAGGCAGAAACGGGATGGCAGCCGATTCAGGAAACCATCCGTAAAAGTGATAAAGATAACCGCCAGTATCAGGCTGTGCGTCTGGATAACGGTATGGTGGTATTGCTGGTTTCAGATCCACAGGCGGTTAAATCGCTTTCGGCGCTGGTGGTGCCCGTTGGGTCGCTGGAAGATCCCGAGGCTTATCAGGGGCTGGCGCATTACCTTGAACACATGAGTCTGATGGGGTCGAAAAAATACCCTCAGGCTGATAGCCTGGCCGAATATCTCAAAATGCACGGCGGCAGTCACAATGCCAGCACTGCGCCGTATCGCACGGCTTTCTATCTGGAAGTTGAGAACGACGCCTTGCCTGGTGCGGTAGACCGCCTGGCCGATGCTATTGCTGAACCCTTGCTCGACAAGAAATATGCCGAACGTGAGCGTAATGCGGTGAACGCTGAATTAACCATGGCGCGTACGCGTGACGGGATGCGCATGGCACAGGTCAGCGCAGAAACCATTAACCCGGCACACCCCGGTTCAAAGTTTTCTGGTGGTAACCTCGAAACTTTAAGCGATAAACCTGGTAATCCGGTGCAGCAGGCGCTGAAAGATTTCCACGAGAAGTACTATTCCGCCAATCTGATGAAGGCGGTTATTTACAGTAATAAACCGTTGCCGGAGTTGGCAAAAATGGCGGCGGACACTTTTGGTCGCGTGCCGAACAAAGAGAGCAAAAAACCGGAAATCACCGTGCCGGTAGTCACCGACGCGCAAAAGGGCATTATCATTCATTACGTCCCGGCGCTGCCGCGTAAAGTTCTGCGCGTTGAGTTTCGCATCGATAACAACTCAGAGAAGTTCCGTAGTAAAACGGATGAATTGATTACCTATCTGATTGGTAATCGCAGCCCAGGTACACTTTCCGACTGGCTGCAAAAACAGGGATTGGTTGAGGGCATTAGTGCCAACTCCGATCCTATCGTCAACGGCAACAGCGGCGTTTTAGCGATCTCAGCCTCTTTAACCGATAAAGGCCTGGCTAATCGCGATCAGGTTGTGGCGGCAATTTTTAGCTATCTCAATCTGTTACGTGAAAAAGGCATTGATAAACAATACTTCGATGAACTGGCGAATGTGCTGGATATCGACTTCCGTTATCCGTCGATCACCCGTGATATGGATTACGTCGAATGGCTGGCAGATACCATGATTCGCGTTCCTGTTGAGCATACGCTGGACGCGGTAAATATTGCCGATCGGTATGATGCTAAAGCGGTAAAAGAACGTCTGGCGATGATGACGCCACAGAATGCGCGTATCTGGTATATCAGCCCGAAAGAGCCGCACAATAAAACGGCTTATTTTGTAGATGCGCCGTATCAGGTCGATAAAATCAGCGAACAAACTTTCGCTGACTGGCAGCAAAAAGCCGCCAATATTGCGCTCTCCTTACCGGAGCTTAACCCCTATATTCCTGACGATTTCTCGCTGATTAAATCAGAGAAGAAATATGACCACCCAGAGCTGATTGTTGATGAATCGAACCTGCGTGTGGTGTATGCGCCGAGCCGTTATTTTGCCAACGAGCCAAAAGCCGATGTCAGCCTGATTTTGCGTAATCCGAAAGCCATGGACAGCGCCCGCAATCAGGTGACGTTTGCGCTCAATGATTATCTCGCAGGGCTGGCGCTTGATCAGTTAAGCAACCAGGCGTCGGTTGGTGGTATAAGTTTTTCCACCAATGCTAACAACGGCCTTATGGTTAATGCTAATGGTTACACCCAGCGTCTGCCGCAGCTGTTCCAGGCATTGCTCGAGGGGTACTTTAGCTATACCGCCACGGAAGATCAGCTTGAGCAGGCAAAATCCTGGTATAACCAGATGATGGATTCCGCAGAAAAGGGCAAAGCGTTTGAGCAGGCGATTATGCCCGCTCAGATGCTCTCCCAGGTGCCTTACTTCTCGCGTGATGAACGGCGCAAAATTTTGCCTTCCATCACTTTGAAAGAGGTGCTGGCCTATCGCGACGCCTTAAAATCAGGGGCTCGACCAGAGTTTATGGTTATTGGCAACATGACCGAAGCCCAGGCAACAACGCTGGCGCGCAATGTGCAAAAACAGTTGGGCGCTGATGGCTCAGAGTGGTGTCGTAACAAAGATGTACTGGTCGATAAAAAACAATCCGTCATCTTTGAAAAAGCCGGTAACAGCACCGACTCTGCGCTGGCAGCGGTATTTGTACCGACTGGCTACGATGAATACACCAGCTCAGCGTATAGTTCTCTGCTGGGGCAGATAGTACAGCCGTGGTTCTACAACCAGTTGCGCACCGAAGAACAGTTGGGCTATGCCGTGTTTGCATTCCCAATGAGCGTGGGGCGTCAGTGGGGCATGGGCTTCCTTTTGCAAAGCAATGATAAACAGCCTTCATTCTTGTGGGAGCGTTACAAGGCGTTTTTCCCAACTGCAGAGGCAAAATTGCGGGCGATGAAGCCAGAAGAGTTTGCGCAAATCCAGCAGGCGGTAATTACCCAGATGCTGCAGGCACCGCAAACGCTCGGCGAAGAAGCATCGAAGTTAAGTAAAGATTTCGATCGCGGCAATATGCGCTTCGATTCGCGTGATAAAATCGTGGCCCAGATTAAACTGCTGACGCCGCAAAAACTGGCCGATTTCTTCCATCAGGCGGTAGTCGAGCCGCAAGGCATGGCTATCCTGTCGCAGATTTCCGGCAGCCAGAATGGGAAAGCAGAATATGTACACCCTGAAGGCTGGAAAGTGTGGGAGAACGTCAGCGCGTTGCAGCAAACAATGCCCCTGATGAGTGAAAAGAATGAGTGATGTCGCCGAGACTCTAGATCCTTTGCGCTTGCCCTTACAGGGCGAGCGCCTGATTGAAGCCTCTGCTGGCACAGGCAAAACCTTTACGATTGCGGCGCTCTATTTGCGCCTGTTACTTGGACTAGGCGGTTCTGCCGCCTTTCCCCGCCCGCTTACCGTTGAAGAACTGCTGGTGGTGACCTTTACCGAGGCGGCCACCGCAGAATTGCGCGGTCGTATCCGTAGCAATATCCACGAGCTGCGCATCGCTTGTTTGCGTGAAACCACCGACAATCCACTGTACGAACGCCTTCTGGAAGAGATCGACGATAAAGCGCAAGCCGCGCAGTGGTTGTTGTTAGCCGAACGGCAGATGGATGAAGCGGCAGTCTTTACCATTCACGGTTTTTGCCAGCGTATGCTCAACCTGAATGCCTTTGAATCCGGCATGTTATTTGAGCAGCAACTGATTGAAGATGAATCGCTACTGCGCTACCAGGCCTGCGCCGATTTCTGGCGTCGCCATTGCTACCCGTTACCGCGTGAAATTGCTCAGGTCGTCTTTGAAACCTGGAAAGGGCCGCAGGCGTTACTGCGCGATATTAATCGTTATCTGCAAGGCGAAGCGCCGGTTATCAAAGCACCGCCGCCCGATGATGAAACGCTGGCTTCCCGCCACGCGCAAATTGTGGCGCGTATTGATACGGTAAAACAGCAGTGGCGCGACGCAGTGGGTGAACTGGATGCGCTGATCGAATCTTCTGGCATTGATCGACGCAAGTTTAACCGTAGCAATCAGGCTAAATGGATAGACAAGATCAGTGCCTGGGCAGAAGAAGAGACAAACAGTTATCAGTTGCCAGAGTCGCTGGAAAAATTCTCTCAGCGTTTCTTAGAAGATCGCACGAAAGCCGGGGGGGAAACCCCGCGACATCCGCTGTTTGAGGCGATCGATCAACTGATTGCAGAACCATTGTCGATCCGCGATCTGGTGATCACCCGCGCATTGGCTGAGATCCGCGAAACGGTAGCGCGTGAAAAACGTCGCCGTGGCGAACTGGGTTTTGACGATATGTTAAGTCGGCTCGATTCCGCGCTGCGTAGCGAAAGCGGTGAGGCTCTGGCGACAGCGATCCGTACGCGATTCCCGGTGGCAATGATCGACGAATTTCAGGACACGGACCCGCAGCAGTACCGGATTTTTCGCCGTATCTGGCACCATCAGTCTGAAACCGCATTGCTGCTGATTGGTGACCCGAAACAGGCCATTTATGCGTTCCGTGGTGCGGATATCTTCACTTATATGAAGGCGCGTAGCGAAGTTCACGCGCACTACACCTTAGATACCAACTGGCGTTCCGCACCTGGAATGGTGAACAGCGTAAACAAGCTTTTCAGCCAGACTGATGACGCATTCATGTTTCGCGAAATACCGTTTATTCCAGTGAAATCAGCCGGGAAAAATCAGGCACTGCGTTTTGTATTTAAAGGTGAAACGCAGCCAGCGATGAAAATGTGGCTGATGGAAGGCGAAAGCTGCGGCGTTGGCGATTATCAAAGTACGATGGCGCAGGTATGTGCCGCGCAAATACGCGACTGGTTACAGGCCGGGCAGCGTGGGGAAGCGTTGCTGATGAACGGCGATGATGCACGTCCGGTGCGTGCTTCGGACATCAGTGTGCTGGTGCGCAGCCGCCAGGAGGCCGCTCAGGTGCGCGATGCCTTAACGTTGCTGGAAATCCCTTCCGTTTACCTTTCGAACCGCGACAGTGTTTTTGAAACTCTGGAAGCGCAGGAAATGCTTTGGTTGTTGCAGGCGGTGATGACGCCCGAACGTGAGAACACCCTGCGTAGTGCGCTGGCAACGTCAATGATGGGGCTGAACGCGCTGGATATCGAAACGCTGAACAATAACGAAAATGCGTGGGATGCGGTAGTCGAAGAGTTCGATGGTTATCGGCAAATCTGGCGCAAACGCGGCGTCATGCCAATGCTGCGGGCGCTGATGTCGGCGCGTAACATTGCAGAAAACTTGCTGGCAACGGCAGGTGGCGAGCGGCGTCTTACTGACATCTTGCATATCAGCGAACTGCTACAAGAAGCGGGAACGCAGCTGGAAAGTGAACATGCTTTGGTGCGTTGGTTATCGCAACATATCCTTGAGCCAGACAGTAATGCCTCCAGCCAACAAATGCGCCTCGAAAGCGACAAACATTTGGTGCAGATCGTCACGATCCACAAATCGAAAGGGCTGGAATATCCGCTGGTCTGGCTGCCGTTTATCACCAATTTCCGTGTACAGGATCAGGCGTTCTATCACGATCGAGGCTCGTTTGAAGCAGTTCTGGATCTTAACGCTGCGCCAGAAAGCGTAGATCTTGCTGAAGCCGAACGTCTGGCTGAAGATCTGCGTTTGCTTTACGTGGCGCTCACGCGTTCGGTCTGGCATTGCAGTCTCGGTGTGGCGCCGCTGGTGCGCCGCCGTGGCGATAAAAAAGGTGACACCGACGTTCATCAAAGTGCGCTCGGGCGTTTGCTGCAAAAAGGAGAACCGCAAGATGCGGCAGGGCTTCGCGCCTGTATTGAAGCATTGTGCGATGATGATATAGCCTGGCAAACGGCACAAACTGGTGATAACCAACCCTGGCAGGTTAATGATGTTTCTACAGCAGAGCTGAATGCGAAGACGTTACAACGATTGCCCGGCGATAACTGGCGCGTCACCAGCTACTCTGGTTTGCAACAGCGTGGTCACGGTATCGCCCAGGATCTGATGCCTCGGCTGGATGTCGATGCTGCAGGCGTTGCCAGCGTCGTTGAAGAACCGACGTTAACACCACATCAGTTTCCGCGCGGTGCGTCACCGGGGACGTTCTTGCACAGTTTGTTTGAAGACCTGGATTTTACCCAGCCGGTTGACCCGAACTGGGTGCGGGAAAAACTGGAGCTTGGCGGTTTTGAAGCGCACTGGGAACCTGTGTTAACTGAGTGGATCACCGCTATTCTTCAGGCACCACTCAATGAAACGGGTGTTAGCCTGAATCAGCTTTCCGACCGCGATAAACAGGTGGAGATGGAGTTTTATCTGCCGATTAGTGAACCGCTTATCGCCAGTCAGCTTGATACGTTAATCCGCCAGTTTGACCCGCTATCCGCAGGCTGCCCGCCGCTGGAGTTCATGCAGGTGCGCGGCATGTTAAAAGGTTTTATTGACCTGGTGTTTCGCCACGAAGGGCGTTATTACCTGCTCGACTATAAATCCAACTGGTTGGGTGAAGACAGTTCGGCTTACACCCAACAGGCTATGGCAGCGGCGATGCAGGCACACCGCTATGATCTGCAATATCAGCTTTATACCCTGGCGCTGCACCGTTATCTGCGCCATCGCATTGCTGATTACGACTATGATCGTCACTTTGGCGGCGTTATCTATCTGTTCCTGCGTGGCGTTGATAAAGAACATCCGCAACAAGGGATCTACGCGACCCGACCCAACGCCGAGTTGATTGACCTGATGGATGAGATGTTTGCCGGTATGACCCTGGAGGAGGCGTAATGAAATTGCAAAAGCAATTACTGGAAGCTGTGGAGCACAAACAGCTACGCCCGCTGGATGTGCAATTTGCCCTGACCGTGGCGGGAGATGAACATCCTGCCGTCACCCTCGCGGCGGCACTGTTAAGTCATGATGCCGGAGAGGGACACGTCTGTTTGCCGCTTTCACGACTGGAAAATAACGAGGCGTCGCATCCGCTGTTGGCGACCTGTGTCAGTGAAATCGGTGAGCTACAAAATTGGGAAGAATGCTTGCTGGCTTCACAAGCGGTCAGCCGGGGAGATGAACCAACGCCGATGATCCTTTGTGGCGATCGCCTTTATCTGAATCGCATGTGGTGTAACGAGCGTACGGTGGCGCGCTTCTTCAATGAGGTGAATCATGCCATCGAGGTGGATGAAGCGTTGCTGGCGCAAACGCTGGATAAACTCTTTCCGCCTGGTGATGAAATTAACTGGCAAAAAGTGGCGGCAGCAGTGGCGCTGACGCGGCGCATTTCGGTAATTTCCGGCGGCCCCGGCACAGGTAAAACGACGACCGTGGCGAAGTTGTTGGCTGCGTTAATTCAGATGGCCGACGGTGAACGCTGTCGTATCCGTCTGGCTGCACCAACGGGTAAAGCTGCCGCGCGCTTAACCGAATCTCTCGGCAAGGCTCTGCGCCAGTTACCGCTGACCGATGAACAAAAGAAACGCATACCGGAAGACGCCAGCACCTTGCACCGCCTCCTGGGCGCGCAGCCAGGTAGCCAGCGCTTACGCCATCATGCGGGTAACCCGCTGCATCTTGATGTGCTGGTGGTGGATGAAGCGTCAATGATCGATCTACCGATGATGTCGAGACTGATCGACGCCTTGCCCGATCATGCGCGAGTGATCTTCCTCGGCGATCGCGATCAACTGGCCTCCGTTGAGGCTGGAGCTGTGCTGGGCGATATCTGCGCTTATGCCAATGCGGGCTTTACCGCAGAGCGTGCCGGGCAGTTGAGTCGCCTGACGGGAAGCCACGTTCCGGCGGGAAGCGGCACAGAAGCGGCATCACTGCGCGATAGTCTCTGCCTGCTGCAAAAGAGTTACCGTTTCGGCAGCAACTCTGGCATTGGTCAGCTTGCGGCGGCTATTAATCGCGGCGATAAAACGGCAGTGAAAACCGTTTTTCAGCAGGATTTTACTGATATCGAAAAACGGCTTTTACAGAGCGGCGAAGATTATATTGCGATGCTTGAGGAAGCTCTTGCGGGTTACGGACGCTATCTGGATCTGCTGCAAGCGCGTGCCGAGCCGGATTTAATCATTCAGGCGTTCAATGAGTACCAGCTTTTGTGCGCCCTGCGGGAAGGGCCGTTTGGCGTGGCAGGACTGAATGAGCGAATTGAACAGTTTATGCAACAGAAGCGCAAAATTCATCGTCATCCGCACTCGCGCTGGTACGAAGGCCGGCCGGTGATGATTGCCCGTAATGACAGTGCGCTTGGGTTGTTTAATGGTGATATCGGTGTCGCTCTGGATCGCGGGCAGGGGACGCGCGTCTGGTTTGCAATGCCGGATGGCAATATCAAGTCGGTGCAACCGAGTCGCCTGCCGGAGCACGAAACTACGTGGGCGATGACGGTACATAAATCGCAGGGATCGGAGTTCGACCATGCGGCGTTGATTTTACCGAGCCAACGCACGCCGGTAGTAACACGAGAGCTGGTTTACACCGCGGTGACCCGCGCGCGTCGGCGTTTGTCATTGTATGCCGATGAACGCATTTTAAGTGCGGCAATCGCCACGCGCACCGAGCGGCGTAGCGGGCTGGCAGCGTTGTTTGGTTCGCGGGGATAAATGTGATTGCCTGATGCGACGCATGTGCGTCTTATCATGCCTACGAGTGTTACGCATGTCACATCTGGCGATTTCCATCGCTTACCCTAAATCCGCCATCAACACCTTTGATTTTCCGTAGGTCGGATAAGGCGTTCACGCCGCATCCGACGATGAGTGCCGATGCCTGATGCGACGCATGCGCGTCTTATCATGCCAGGGGMATTGCGCATATCGCATCCGGCGATTTTCATTGCTTACCCTAAATCCGCCATCAACACCTTTGATTTACGCTGGTAGTTGTACAACTGCTTTTTGCTCTCCGGCAGCAAATCAATATCCACTGGGGTAAATCCACGTTCCTGGAACCAGTGAATACTGCGCGTAGTCAGTACAAACAATTTGCTTAAGCCGCTTTGCTTCGCCTGGGCTGCAATGCGTTCCAGCAAAACTTCGCCCCTTGATGAACTGCGGTAATCCGGATGTACAGCCACGCATGCCATTTCACCTATCTTCTCTTCCGGGAATGGATAGAGCGCGGCGCAGGCAATAGTCGTGTTATCACGCTGAATAATGGTGAATTTGTCGATTTCCATCTCCAGTTGCTCGCGAGAACGACGCACCAGAATACCTTGCTGCTCCAGTGGGCGAATCAACTCCAGAATACCGCCAATATCGTTGATTGTTGCGCGACGAATCTGCTCGGCGCTTTCCATCACAATCTGCGTACCGATACCGTCGCGTGAGAACAACTCTTGCAACAGCGCGCCATCTTCCTGATAACTGATTAAATGACAGCGACGCACGCCGCTGCGGCAGGCTTTCACTGCGCCACGCAAAAAGCGCACCGTACCGGAGTTGTAATCGCCTTTCTCTTCCTGGGCTTCTACCCGCGCTTGCGCTTCGTTAGGGAAAAGTTCTGAGACAATATCACCGTCGTCATTAGTGACGCCCTGTGAAGAGCAAAAACCAATCATCTTCTCAGCTTTCAGTTTGATGGCCAGTTGAGTGGCAATCTCTTCCGAGGTCAGGTTAAAGCTCTCGCCAGTGACCGAAACCGCCACCGGCCCCATCAGCACAATCGCACCGCTGTCCAGTTGGCGATGGATCGCGTCTTCATCAATCCGCCGGATGCGCCCGCTATGGCAGTAATCCACACCATCATCCACGCCCAGCGGCTGGGCAATAATAAAATTGCCGCTGACGACGTTGATATGCGCGCCCTGCAGCGGCGTGTTATTGAGACTCATCGACAGGCGAGCAGTAATATCCAGTTGTAACGTACCCGCAGCCTGCTTCACCAGCTCCAGCGTTTTGGCGTCGGTCACGCGCGTATTCTTGTGATATAGCGGCTCGTGGTGATGCGCTGCCAGATTCGCGTCGATCTGGGGACGTGCGCCATAAACCACCACCAGACGGATGCCGAGGCTGTGCAACAACCCAATATCATTGACAATACTGGAGAAATTTTCATGCTCAATGGCTTCTCCGCCGAGCATGATGACAAACGTTTTTCCCCGGTGGGTATTGATATAGGGAACCGAATGGCGGAATCCCTCGACCAGCTCGGTTTTACGTTCCTTTACCACGGCACACCTCTTTGCATGATTATTCTAAATTATTGTATTTTTATTCTGTTTTTTCGCCGTGTGCAAGTGCAAATTTTATGCGAGTGCGACTTTTTTATCAGTAATACCGTGAATATAAATAGAATGTTT
This sequence comes from Escherichia sp. E4930, assembly GCF_005845405.1. Classification (NCBI taxonomy): domain Bacteria; kingdom Pseudomonadati; phylum Pseudomonadota; class Gammaproteobacteria; order Enterobacterales; family Enterobacteriaceae; genus Escherichia; species Escherichia sp. E4930. The sequence continues at coordinate 134,404 of NZ_VCDZ01000011.1, forward strand.
ACCGTTTTATAGATGACAGATTATGCGTCTTTCGCTAAAGTTTCCGGTCAAATTGGTCGTTTACTTGTTACACAGCTTAGATTTCTTTTGCTCGGGAGAGGCATGTCAGGATCCAACACTGCAATCAGCCGTCGTCGTTTACTGCAAGGCGCGGGCGCCATGTGGCTATTGAGCGTAAGCCAGGTGAGTCTGGCTGCGGTCAGCCAGGTCGTGGCGGTGCGCGTCTGGCCTGCGTCCAGCTACACCCGCGTGACGGTAGAATCAAATCGTCAGCTGAAATATAAGCAGTTCGCGTTGAGTAACCCAGAACGCGTGGTGGTGGATATCGAAGATGTCAACCTGAACTCGGTGCTCAAAGGGATGGCTGCGCAAATCCGCGCTGACGACCCGTTCATCAAGTCGGCACGCGTCGGCCAATTTGATCCGCAAACCGTGCGGATGGTTTTTGAGTTAAAGCAAAATGTAAAACCGCAGATGTTTGCCCTCGCGCCGGTCGCCGGGTTTAAAGAACGTCTGGTGATGGACCTTTATCCGGCCAATGCTCAGGACATGCAAGACCCATTGCTGGCGCTGCTGGAAGATTACAATAAAGGCGACCTCGAAAAGCAGGTGCCGCCTGCGCAGAGTGGCCCACAGCCAGGCAAGGCCGGGCGCGATCGTCCGATTGTCATTATGCTCGACCCTGGCCACGGCGGCGAAGACTCCGGCGCGGTGGGGAAATACAAAACGCGCGAAAAAGACGTGGTATTGCAAATAGCTCGCCGTCTGCGCTCTCTGATCGAGAAAGAGGGCAATATGAAGGTTTACATGACGCGTAATGAAGATATCTTCATTCCGTTGCAAGTGCGCGTAGCAAAAGCACAGAAACAGCGTGCTGACTTGTTTGTCTCTATTCATGCCGACGCCTTTACCAGTCGCCAGCCGAGCGGTTCCTCGGTGTTTGCGCTCTCTACCAAAGGCGCAACCAGTACTGCGGCAAAATATCTGGCGCAAACCCAGAACGCCTCGGACTTGATTGGTGGCGTGAGCAAAAGCGGCGACCGCTATGTCGACCACACCATGTTCGATATGGTGCAGTCGTTGACCATTGCCGACAGCCTGAAGTTTGGTAAGGCCGTGCTAAATAAGCTGGGGAAAATCAACAAACTGCATAAGAATCAGGTTGAGCAGGCCGGGTTTGCTGTGCTGAAAGCGCCCGATATTCCCTCCATTCTGGTCGAAACGGCGTTTATCAGTAACGTTGAGGAAGAGCGCAAATTGAAAACGGCGACTTTCCAGCAGGAAGTTGCGGAGTCTATTCTTGCGGGAATTAAAGCGTATTTTGCCGATGGGGCGACGCTGGCGAGAAGGGGATGATAAAAAGGCGCTGAATGGCGCTTTTTTTATGGGAGAATAGAAACAAAAAAACACCCGTTAGGGTGTTCAATAATTGGTTGCGGGGGCCGGATTTGAACCGACGACCTTCGGGTTATGAGCCCGACGAGCTACCAGGCTGCTCCACCCCGCGTCACCGTACTGCTATTACTTCATCAAATTTTAATTGGTTGCGGGGGCCGGATTTGAACCGACGACCTTCGGGTTATGAGCCCGACGAGCTACCAGGCTGCTCCACCCCGCGTCCGTGGATGCGCACTATACTCCGCTCGCGTTTTCATGCAACCTTTTTTTTACTCTGATCACGGATTTGGCATGATTTTGAACAAAAACAAAGCATTGAAGTCTATTTTTTGTACAAAATTTGCATCAGGGAATACTACGGATTTCATTAAAGGCGACGGTTTGTTATCTTCATTAACGCCTTATTTTTTAACCTGAAGAAGAGAACAATGAAAGGACGTTGGGTAAAGTACCTTCTTATGGGCGCGGTTGTGACGATACTGGCCGCCTGCTCCTCCAAACCAACCGATCGCGGACAGCAATATAAAGACGGGAAATTTACCCAGCCTTTCTCTCTGGTGAACCAACCAGATGCTGTTGGCGCGCCGATTAACGCCGGTGATTTTGCCGAACAAATTAACCATATCCGCAACGCGTCGCCGCGTCTGTATGGCAACCAGAGTAGCGTTTATAACGCCGTGCAGGAGTGGCTGCGTGCAGGCGGTGATACCCGCAATATGCGCCAGTTCGGCATTGACGCCTGGCAGATGGAAGGTACGGATAATTACGGTAACGTACAGTTTACGGGCTATTACACGCCGGTGATTCAGGCGCGCCATACTCGTCAGGGCGAGTTCCAGTATCCTATTTATCGAATGCCGCCAAAACGTGGGCGTTTGCCGTCTCGCGCGGAGATCTACGCAGGAGCATTGAGCGATAAATACATCCTCGCTTACAGCAACTCTCTGATGGATAACTTCATTATGGATGTGCAGGGTAGTGGGTATATCGACTTTGGTGATGGCAGTCCGCTTAACTTCTTCAGCTATGCCGGAAAGAATGGTCATGCCTATCGCAGTATTGGCAAGGTGTTGATCGATCGTGGCGAAGTGAAAAAAGAAGATATGTCGATGCAGGCGATTCGTCACTGGGGTGAAACACACAGTGAAGCCGAAGTTCGCGAGCTGCTGGAACAGAACCCGTCTTTCGTCTTCTTTAAACCGCAGTCTTTTGCACCGGTGAAAGGGGCAAGTGCGGTGCCGCTGGTTGGTCGCGCTTCAGTTGCCTCCGATCGTTCCATTATCCCGCCAGGTACAACCTTGCTGGCAGAAGTGCCGCTGCTGGATAATAACGGCAAATTTAATGGTCAGTACGAACTGCGTCTGATGGTGGCGTTAGATGTCGGTGGTGCCATCAAAGGCCAACACTTCGATATCTATCAAGGAATCGGGCCGGAAGCCGGACACCGTGCAGGTTGGTATAACCACTATGGCCGGGTTTGGGTGCTGAAAACGGCCCCGGGCGCAGGTAACGTCTTTAGTGGTTGATGTGTTATTCTTTATGCCGTTTTTACGGATAAGGCAGGGTGAGGAATAACCTCACATCCTGATTATTAACTAAGTGCGCGTTGTTCATGCCGGAGGCGGCGTGAACACCTTATCCGGCCTACAAATCATGCAAATTCAATATATTGCAGGAGTTATGTAGGCCTGATAAGCGTAGCGCATCAGGCATTTATGCGTTTAGGGTGAGGGATAACCTCGCCCTTTTTAATTCTGAGGTGCTATGTCTGTTGTAATTAGTGATGCATGGCGTCAGCGTTTTGGTGGCACAGCGCGTCTGTATGGTGAAAAAGCGTTGCAACTGTTCGCTGATGCGCATATTTGTGTGGTGGGTATCGGTGGTGTCGGTTCCTGGGCGGCGGAAGCGCTGGCGCGCACGGGGATTGGCGCAATCACGCTTATTGATATGGATGATGTGTGCGTCACCAATACCAATCGGCAAATTCACGCCCTGCGCGATAACGTCGGGCTGGCAAAAGCGGAAGTGATGGCGGAGCGCATTCGCCAGATTAACCCTGAGTGCCGTGTAACAGTAGTCGATGACTTCGTGACGCCGGATAACGTAGCGCAATACATGAGTGCAGGTTATTCGTATGTAATTGATGCCATTGATAGCGTGCGACCCAAAGCGGCGCTGATTGCTTATTGTCGGCGCAATAAAATCCCGCTAGTCACGACCGGTGGCGCTGGTGGGCAGATTGATCCGACGCAGATTCAGGTTACCGATCTGGCGAAAACGATTCAGGATCCGCTGGCGGCGAAGCTGCGCGAGCGCCTGAAAAGCGATTTCGGCGTGGTGAAAAACAGTAAAGGTAAGCTCGGCGTGGATTGCGTGTTCTCTACCGAAGCACTGGTGTACCCGCAGTCAGACGGCACGGTCTGTGCAATGAAAGCCACGGCGGAAGGGCCAAAGCGGATGGATTGCGCATCTGGATTTGGCGCCGCGACGATGGTAACCGCCACCTTTGGGTTTGTTGCGGTTTCTCATGCGCTGAAGAAGATGATGGCGAAAGCGGCGCGCCAGGGGTAAACATTAGGTCGGATGCGACGTCTGGTGTGTCTTATCCGACCAGGAACTGTGTAACATCAAGCTTGCTTCGCCGCAGCGAGAATTGCCTCGCTTAACGCATTCAATCCCTGACTGCGAGAGGCGCTAAGTTGCGCACGCAATCCCAGCTCATCAAACAATGCCAGCGGCGACAGTGCTTGTAACTCGGCGGCGGTTTTGCCCTCAACGGCAGTCAGCAATACGGCCAGCAGACCGCGCACAATGCGCCCTTCGCTATCACCAAAGAAATGCATCCTGCCGTTTTCTGCGACGTTATATCCAAGCCAGACGCGGTTTTCACATCCGGCAATTTCTTTGGCCTGTGCTTTTAATTCGTCTGGCAACGCAGGCAGCTGTTTCCCCAACATAATCAGCTGGCGATATTTGTCTTCCCATTGCGTCAATGGCGCGAAAGTATCGCGTAACGTCTCTACGGTAACGGTTGTGCCGAACGGATGTCCGGCGAATTGCGGGTTCGTCATTAATCCACCAATAATTCCAGCGCGCGGTCAACGGCATTCACCAGCGCATCCACATCACTCTTTGTATTATATGGCGCAAAAGAGGCGCGCAGAGTGCCGGTTACGCCTAATTCTGCCAACAGCGGTTGAGCACAGTGCTGCCCGGCGCGCAGGGCAATACCATATTCCGCCAGTAGCGTCACCATATCGCTGTGATGAACACCCGCGAAATCAAAGGCCAGCAGGCTGGAGTCCTGACAGCGGAATGAACGAAAGCCTGGACGTTTTGCCAGAGCGTCTTCTGCGAGCGTCGCCAGGCTACGGCTCCAGCTTTCTGCCTGGTCGATATCGTAATCTGCCAGCCATTCCAGCGCTGCGCTTAATCCTATGACACCAGCGACATTTGGCGTTCCGGCTTCCAGTTTCCACGGCGCGGATTGAGTAGTGAAGCCGTCAAAACTCACTTCGTGAATCATTTTGCCGCCGCCCAGCCAGGGCGACATCGCTTCCAGCAGTTCTGGTTTGCCGTAAAGCACGCCGATACCCGTCGGGCCATACAGTTTGTGACCAGAGAAAGCATAGAAATCGATATCCAGTTGCTGAACATCGGCAGGGAAATGCACTGCGCCCTGAGCACCATCAACCATCACCACCATCCCGGCTGAATGAGCAAAGGTAATCGCTCGCGCCAGATCCGGGCAACCGCCAGTGACGTTCGACATCTGGCCCAACGCCAGAATCCGACTACGGGGAGTAATTAACTCCGGCAATAAATCGACATCCGGCAACTGCTGCGCATTAAGCGGCAGTTTCACCACTTTGGCTCCGGTTTGTTGGGCAACCATTAGCCAGGGAACGAGGTTAGCGTGATGCTCTGCCACGCTGACAATAATCTCATCGCCCGGTTGCAGACGCGGACGGGCATAGCATTGTGCCACCATGTTGATGGATTCAGTGGTGCCGCGCGTCCAGACGATAGTTTTATCATCCGGTGCATTTAGCAATTGCGCTACTTTTTCCCGAGCAGCTTCATAACGTGCGGTCAGACGTTGGGCTTCGGCAAACTGGCTGCGATGGACGTTTCCGGCGCTCAGGCTATAGAACTGCCGGGTTGCTTCAACCACAGCTTCGGGTTTGAGTGCGGTCGCTGCACTATCGAGATAAACGCCCGCATCCTGTAGCGCGGGAAACTGGGCGCGAAATTGCGCGGGATTAAAAACGTTCATGAGACTCCTCGGCTTGATTCGCCGATCGTGACGCAAAATTCACTTTGATACAAGGTGAGTGCTAACCATCGGAATTGTCTGGATATCCAGGCGAAACCGCAGCAGTGACATATGCTGAATAGTGTCAGGTGCAAATTTTAGCCTGTTAATTGATTTTCATTGCGAGCTAATAATCGCTTTAAGGAGAAGAAGATGAAAAAGACCGCCGCAATTATCTCTGCCTGTATGCTGACTTTTGCCCTTAGCGCCTGCTCTGGTTCAAATTATGTCATGCACACCAACGATGGGCGCACCATTGTTGCTGACGGCAAACCGATGACGGATGATGAAACCGGTATGATTTCTTATAAAGACGCTAATGGCAACAAACAGCAGATCAACCGTACCGACGTGAAAGAGATGGTCGAACTGGATCAGTAATTCGCGATCGCAAGGTAAAAAAAAAGCACCGCAATTAGGCGGTGCTACATTAATCACTATGGACAGACAGGGTAAATGTACAGGAAGTGAAAAAAGGTAGCTTTGCTACCATGGTCTGAATCGCAGACCAATTGCAAACACAACAACACAACATCACAACCGTAAGCCAAAAGTTCACCAGAACACGCATTCCGATAAAACTTTTCGTTCCGGCTCAGGAAGTGCCGCCACTATAGGTATTTGCTGGTAGAAGCTCAACGGACAATTTATAATGGCTCAGATTAAAAAAACTAATAGGTTACACAATGTGATCTAATTGTTAAATTCATTTAACATCAAAGTTTAAAAGCCATGTCTAAACGATTACCACCGCTAAATGCCTTACGAGTTTTTGATGCCGCAGCCCGCCATTTAAGCTTCACGCGTGCAGCAGAAGAGCTTTTTGTGACCCAGGCCGCAGTAAGTCATCAAATCAAGTCCCTTGAGGATTTTTTGGGGCTAAAACTGTTCCGCCGCCGTAATCGTTCACTTCTATTGACCGAGGAAGGGCAAAGCTATTTTCTCGATATCAAAGAGATATTTTCGCAATTAACCGAAGCGACGCGTAAACTCCAGGCCCGTAGCGCCAAAGGGGCATTGACGGTCAGCTTACTCCCCAGTTTTGCCATCCACTGGCTGGTACCGCGACTTTCCAGCTTTAATTCAGCTTATCCGGGAATCGACGTTCGAATCCAGGCGGTCGACCGACAGGAAGATAAACTGGCGGATGATGTCGACGTGGCGATATTTTATGGCCGAGGCAACTGGCCGGGGCTGCGGGTGGAAAAGCTTTACGCCGAATACCTGTTGCCAGTGTGTTCGCCTTTACTATTAACCGGTGAGAAATCCTTGAAGACGCCGGAAGATCTGGCTAAACATACGTTATTACACGATGCATCCCGGCGAGACTGGCAGACATATACCCGCCAGTTGGGGCTGACTCATATTAACGTTCAGCAAGGGCCTATCTTCAGCCATAGCGCCATGGTGCTACAAGCAGCCATTCACGGGCAGGGGGTGGCGCTGGCAAATAACGTGATGGCGCAATCTGAAATCGAGGCCGGACGCCTTGTTTGCCCGTTTAATGACGTATTGGTCAGTAAAAATGCTTTTTATCTGGTATGTCATGACAGCCAGGCAGAACTGGGTAAAATAGCCGCCTTTCGCCAATGGATCCTGGCGAAAGCCGCTGCTGAACAAGAAAAATTCCGCTTTCGTTATGAACAATAATTTATGTAGGGTACGACCATGACCAGCCGTTTTATGCTGATTTTCGCCGCCATTAGCGGCTTCATTTTTGTCGCTCTGGGTGCTTTTGGTGCGCATGTTTTAAGTAAAACCATGGGTGCCGTTGAAATGGGCTGGATCCAGACCGGCCTCGAATACCAGGCATTTCATACGCTGGCAATTTTAGGTCTGGCGGTGGCAATGCAACGTCGCATCAGTATCTGGTTTTACTGGAGTAGCGTCTTTCTGGCGCTAGGTACGGTGCTGTTCAGCGGCAGCCTTTATTGCCTGGCGCTGTCTCATCTGCGTTTGTGGGCGTTTGTCACTCCGGTCGGCGGTGTGAGTTTTCTCGCGGGCTGGGCGTTAATGTTAGTTGGTGCTATCCGTTTAAAGCGCAAGGGCGTAAGTCATGAATAAAGTTGTATTGTTGTGCCGTCCGGGCTTTGAAAAAGAGTGCGCCGCAGAAATTACCGATAAAGCCGGCCAGCGGGAAATTTTCGGTTTTGCCCGCGTGAAAGAGAATGCGGGTTATGTGATTTATGAATGTTATCAACCTGATGATGGCGATAAGTTAATCCGTGAGCTGCCGTTCAGTTCATTAATTTTTGCCCGCCAGTGGTTTGTGGTGGGAGAACTGCTCCAGCATTTGCCGCAGGAAGACCGCATTACGCCCATAGTTGGCATGTTGCAGGGTGTGGTAGAGAAGGGCGGCGAACTTCGCGTTGAAGTCGCGGACACCAACGAAAGTAAAGAGTTACTGAAATTCTGCCGCAAATTTACTGTACCGTTACGGGCTGCCTTGCGTGATGCGGGCGTCCTGGCGAGCTATGAAACGCTGAAGCGTCCAGTGGTGCATGTGTTCTTTATCGCGCCAGGCTGCTGTTATACCGGCTACTCTTACAGCAATAATAACTCGCCGTTCTATATGGGCATTCCGCGCCTGAAGTTTCCGGCAGATGCACCAAGTCGTTCCACACTCAAACTGGAAGAGGCATTTCATGTGTTTATTCCTGCGGATGAATGGGATGAACGCCTGGCGAACGGGATGTGGGCGGTGGATTTGGGCGCTTGCCCGGGCGGCTGGACCTACCAACTGGTGAAGCGCAACATGTGGGTTTACTCCGTTGATAACGGCCCGATGGCGCAAAGTCTGATGGATACTGGACAAGTAACGTGGCTGCGGGAAGATGGTTTTAAATTCCGCCCGACACGTAGCAATATCTCGTGGATGGTGTGTGACATGGTGGAAAAACCGGCGAAGGTCGCGGCTTTGATGGCGCAGTGGCTGGTTAATGGCTGGTGTCGTGAAACTATCTTCAACCTTAAATTGCCGATGAAAAAACGCTACGAAGAAGTATCACACAATCTGGCGTACATTCAGGCACAGCTTGATGAACATGGCATTAACGCCCAGATTCAGGCGCGTCAGTTGTATCACGATCGCGAAGAAGTGACGGTGCACGTCCGCCGAATCTGGGCTGCGGTGGGTGGTCGTCGCGACGAACGATAATCTGAGTACGTGTGCCGGAAGCTATTACTGTCTGCTTCCGGCATTGGTTTATCAGCGTTTAAGTCTGAGCTGCTGTAAATTGCCGTCGATATGCAAATCAGTCTGTAAGCGGGCGATATCACGGCACAGGAATGCCATCTCTTTATGGGTTTCTAATTTTTTGCGCCACTTTTCGGCAACCGTATCCAGATTCTCATATATCCCTTCCAGACTCTGAAACTCGACCAGCAGCTGCGTGGCGCTTTTTGGCCCAATTCCCGCAACGCCTGGCACCTTTGAACTACTGATCCCCGCCAGCCCCCAGTAATCGGGCAATTGCTGCGGTTGAACGCCAAATTCTTTATCGATAAACGGTGCATCCAGCCAACGTTTCTGGAAGTAATCGCGAATACGTAATGTAGGTGAAAGTAGCTGACAGTAGCCTTTATCTGTCGAAACGATGGTTGCCTGATGCCCGGCCTGTGTCACTTTGACCGCCAGCGTGGCGGCTAAGTCATCGGCTTCGTTGCCGCTGGCTGACCAGCACGGGACACCGCGTTGCTCAAAGGCTGCGCGTAACGCGGGCATTTCGTTGTGCAACTCTTCCGGCATTGGCGGGCGACCCGCTTTGTAATCTGGCAGGCGCTGATGACGCCAGCCGCTACTGCGGTTTTCATCATCAAAAACGGCGACGGCGTGGGTCGGCTGGCTGTGCATAATAAGTTGATCAAGGGCGTGCTGGCAGGTTTCGACGCAGGGTGAACCCTGCACGGCATGAATGCGACGAATAAGATTCAGTGCATCGACGATAAGCAAATGAACAGCCACAATATTCCCCCTTAAAGATCAGGCGATAAGGGTAACATTGGTCACCGGAACAGGCTACGACTGGATGAGAAAACAGGAAGAGGGCTCGCAAAACGAGAACTGATATTGATGACAACGACAAATTGCCTGATGCGCTACGCTTATCATGCCTACAAAAGAATCGCAATCTATTGAATTTGCGCTGTTTTGTAGGTCGGATGAGGCATTTACGCCGCATCCGGCATAAACAACAGGCACATTCTCAACAATGTGAGGCCTCGCACAACGAGGCCTCTGGAGAACGATTAATCGCAGGCAACGATCTTCATCGCCAGGCCGCCGCGAGAGGTTTCGCGATACTTGGCGTTCATGTCTTTACCTGTTTCGTACATGGTTTCGATAACTTTATCGAGGCAGACGCGCGGTTCGCTGGTACGGCGCAGTGCCATACGCGCGGCGTTCACCGCTTTTACTGCCGCAATGGCGTTACGCTCGATGCACGGTACCTGTACCTGTCCAGCAACCGGGTCACACGTCAGGCCGAGGTTATGCTCCATAGCGATTTCCGCCGCGATGCACACCTGCGCCGGGCTTGCGCCTAATAGTTCTGCCAGACCCGCCGCCGCCATTGAGCACGCCACGCCAACTTCACCCTGGCAACCCACTTCGGCACCAGAAATCGACGCGTTCATCTTATAAAGAGAACCAATCGCGCTGGCTACCAGCAGGTAACGAGCCAGTGAGTTAGCGTTCACTTCGCGGATAAACTTGTCGTAGTACGCCAGCACTGCCGGGATAATCCCGCACGCACCGTTAGTCGGCGCAGTCACCACACGACCGCCCGCAGCGTTCTCTTCGTTCACTGCCAGTGCGAACATGTTGATCCAGTCAACAACCGCCATCGGGTCAGTGGTGGTTTTATCCTGGCTGACCAGCATCCGGCGCAGTGCCGCGGCACGACGTGGAACGCGCAGTTTGCCCGGCAGCACACCTTCGGTGGAAATACCGCGTTCAATACCGCCACGCATCACTTCCCAGACGTTCGCCAGGTGCTGTTCCAGCTCTTCTTTGCTGTGCAGCGCCAGCTCGTTTTTCATCATCAGACCAGAGAGTGACAGCCCGGTTTCCTGACAATGTTTTTGCAGATCGGCAGCAGAACTGTACGGATATGGAACTTCAACCGGTGCACTATCCTGCTGGCCAAAATGCTCTTCATCAACGATAAAGCCACCGCCGATGGAGTAATACGTCTGGCTGTAAACAACTTTATCGCCCGCCAGCGCGGTAATGCGCATGCCGTTCTCATGCAGAGAAAGGTTATCGGCATGGAAGTTCATGCATTCATCAACCGGAAACTCGACTTCGTGCTGACCGTTTGCCAGCATCAGGCGACCGTGAGTATTCACATCCTGAATAAAACCAGGGATGGAATCGATATCCACGGTATCCGGCAGATTCCCTGCCAGGCCCATAATAATGGCGATATCAGTGTGGTGCCCTTTGCCGGTCAGAGAGAGCGAGCCGTACACGTCAACCACCACGCGGGTCACGTCTTTAAGCAGGTTACGGGCAATCAGATCGTCGGTAAATTGTTTACCCGCTTTCATTGGTCCAACGGTATGAGAACTGGAAGGGCCAATGCCGATTTTGAAAATATCGAATACGCTAATCATAGGAAATACATCGCGTTAAAACGGAGGAAGCGCCGCCCGAAAGCGGCGCGAAAGGACTTAGCTGAACAGAGAGTAGAAGATTGCGGAGATTGCAATCAGACCCATCACGACAACGAATACGTTGCTGATGTGACCGCTGTATTTACGCATTGCCGGTACTTTCTGAATGGCGTACATCGGCATCAGGAACAGGATCATCGCGATGATTGGGCCGCCCAGGGTTTCAATCATACCCAGGATGCTCGGGTTCAGGGTGGCAACAATCCAGGTCGTTACCAGCATGAACAGCGCAGTGATACGGTTCAGCTTGTTGATTTCGATAGACTTACCTTTACCACGCAGTGATTTGATCACCATACCGTTGAAGCCTTCACGTGCGCCCAGGTAGTGGCCCAGGAAGGATTTGGTGATAGCGATAATCGCGATAATCGGAGCCATCCACGCGATGATCGGCGCGTTAAAGTGGTTAGCCAGGTAAGACAGAATCGAGATGTTCTGCTCTTTAGCCGCAGCCAGGTCTGCCGGAGTCAGGCTCAGTACGCAGCTGAATACGAAAAACATTACGGTCAGCACCATCATGATGTGAGCGAATGCCAGGATCTTCGAGCATTTCTGTTCTGCCATATCGCCGTACTCTTCACGCTTCGCAACGGCGAAAGAAGAGATGATCGGAGAGTGGTTGAACGAGAACACCATTACCGGAATTGCCAGCCACAGGGTCATCCACAGACCGTTTCCGGTTGCAGATGCAGTGTCCAGAGACAGAGTTTCCAGTGCTGCGCCGTTCCACTGCGGGATCAGGTACAGAGCCAGCAGCATCAGTACGCCAACAAACGGGAATACCAGAATACTCATCGCCTTAACGATCATCTGCTCACCGAAGCGAACGATGGTCATCATACCCACGATCAGGATCAGTGACAGAATCGCACGCGGCGGCGGCGTCATACCCAGCTGGTGAGACATGAAGCTTTCAACCGTGTTGGTGATTGCCACGCTGTAAACCAGCAGAATCGGGTAGATAGCGAAGAAGTAGAGCAGGGTAATCAGTTTACCTGCGCCAATACCAAAGTGTTCTTCTACTACCTCGGTGATGTCTTCGCCTGGGTTTTTACCAGACAGCACGAAGCGAGTCAGGCCACGATGCGCAAAGTACGTCATCGGGAACGCAAGGATAGCCATGATGATCAGCGGGATCATACCGCCAACACCGGCGTTGATTGGCAGGAACAGCACGCCCGCGCCGATTGCCGTGCCGTAAAGGCCCAGCATCCACATGGTATCTGTCTTGCGCCAGGCACTGCGAGAGTCTTTCGACGCAATCGTGCTGGTTTGAGTCGTTTCCATCTATTTCTCCTGGAGGAATGCAAATAATTCAGCTTTTAGCCAGTTCAGCCCGGGAAGGTGCCTGGCCGTAAAAATGAAATCTGTCTATCGGCGATGGCTTAATCATTTTCCGCCGTAATAATTTGAGGGCGGAAAGATACACACAAGTTATGTATCTATCAGTGATCTTGATCTCAAATACAATAATCTACTTGGAAGATAGATAATCCCAACGCTTTACTCTGTAAATCAAAAGTAAAAGAGAATTTAAGGGCAATATTTGGCAGATTAACGACATCTGACCTCTTCCGGGGCGCGCAATATATGTAGGTTGAACTGCAAAAATCAATACTTTTAGTTAATGATTGCAAGATTTTCTTTTTTGCGGAGATAAAATGCGGTCTTCAAATGAAGGGAAACGTTTGCGCTACAACATAAATTGTATGACATATTGTATGTGGTGATATTAATGACATGATGACGCTCTGAAACATTCATATAACAAATGAAATGGATTGATTAGTGAGCGACCAAAAAAGAGAAAAACCCGGCAACAAACGTTACCGGGGAAGGGAGGATTAGGTGCAGATTTCGTAGCAAGGGATGTAGGCAGAGCCTGGTAACTTCATACGATGTTGGGCAACAAACCCCTGAAGCAGGTCGTCCATACGGCGCATGATCTCTTTATCACCGTTGATTTTGTATGGCCCAAACTCTTCAATGGCGCGAATGCCGACTTCTTTTACGTTCCCCGCCACAATGCCAGAAAATGCACGACGCAGGTCGGCAGCCAGCACTTCAACGGGCTGATCCGGGTAAAGCTTCAGATTAGCCATATTCTCGTGAGACGGCTCAAACGGCATTTGCAAATCTGGCGTAATACGCATTGACCAGTTAAAGCTGTAGGCATCGCCCGTATCGCGACGGTTTTCTTTCACCTGCGCCATCGCTTTTTTCATCTGACGGGCTACTTCTGCAGCGTCATCAATGATGATGCGATAATGGCGGCGCGCGTTTTCTCCCAACGTATGCACGACAAACTCGTCCAGTACGCGGAAGTAATCAGCACTCTCTTTCGGGCCGGTGAGGATCAATGGCAAGACCTGATCTTTGTTGGCCGGATTCATTAAAATTCCCAGCAAATACAGTAGCTCTTCCGCTGTACCCACACCGCCTGGGAAGATAATGATGCCGTGGGCGATACGGACAAACGCTTCCAGACGTTTTTCGATATCCGGCATGATGATCAGTTCGTTAACCAGCGGGTTAGGCGGTTCAGCAGCGATAATCGATGGTTCAGTCATACCAATAAAACGGCTGTCTTTGTAACGCTGTTGGGCGTGTCCGACCGCCGCGCCTTTCATCGGTGCTTCCATCGCGCCTGGACCACAGCCAGTGCAGATATTTAACTCACGCAGCCCCAACTGATTACCAACGCGACGGGCATACAAATACTCGTTTTCGTTGATGGAGTGACCACCCCAGCACACCACCATATTGGGCGCTTCGCCCACGTGCAGCGCGCGAGCATTGCGCAAGATAGAAAAAACCAGGTTGGTAATGTGAACAGAGTTGTCGAGATTCAGATTTGGAAAACGAACGGTGTTATGGATTTGCCCATAGACGAAGAGAATGTCGCGCAGGACAGCGAACAAGTTGGCCTGCAAGGCGCGAATTATACGCCCATCGACAAAAGCTTCTTCCGGGGGATTGATCAGTTCTAACTTAACGCCGCGTTCACGGCGTAGCACGTTAATGTCGAAATTTTCAAAACGGGACAGCAATTCTTTGCTGTTATCGGTGAGGCTACCGGAGTTCAGAACAGCGAGTGAACAGTTGCGAAATAGTTGATAGAGGTCGCTGCTGGCGGTGCGTTTAAGCATGTCCACTTCCAACTGCGACAACATATCCATGGAGCCAAGCGGGCTAATATGTGTAATCAAGAAAAACTCCTTATGGGACGATTATCGTCATTCCCTTTGATTACAATAGCCCTGCCTGATGACCTTTCACAACCTTATGCGTGAATCCAGCACGCAAAATTGAGAAAAATTTTATTGCCGTGCCAGACGGGTTGTCGATGGGACAAAATCACAGTTACTGCGCCACGGGTTAATGTCCAGACCGCCACGACGGGTATAACGTGCGTAAACACTTAATTTCTCTGGCTGGCAGAAGCGTAACAGGTCATTAAAAATGCGTTCTACGCACTGTTCATGGAACTCGTTATGATGACGGAAAGAAACCAGATAACGCAGCAGTTTTTCCCTGTCAATCTTGCGTCCACGATACTGAATCTGGATAGACCCCCAGTCTGGTTGATGAGTAATCAGGCAGTTTGATTTCAGCAGGTGGCTAACGAGTGTTTCTTCCACCACTTTCTCGCCGCTGGTGGCATTCTCAAGATAGTCAGTGGTGAATTCATAGTTATCGATAGCGATATCCTGGTCATCAATGCAGGTGCCATTGAAATGCCCCACCGGCTGGCCTTCCAGTTCATCAAGACGATATAGCGCCACGCTAACGTTACCCTGGGCGCAAGTGCTTAAGTCGCGCTCCAGCGTCTGGCGCACTTCCTCCCAATTGTTAAAGCGTGTCTGGTTAAAGCTGTTGAGATAGAGCTTAAAACTCTTCGACTCAATGAGATTTACGCTGGTGTAATCAAGTTCAACATGACCCACGGCAACCTGCGGCAAACCTTTCGCATTCAGCCAGGAGAGTTCATATAGCGTCCAGATATCCGTACCGTGGAAAGGCAGATTATCTGCTTTCAGGCCCAGCGGATCGCGATTCAAACTACGTGGAACGCCTTGTAGCAGGCTGGCGTCATAGGTATCCCGGTAATCGGTTGATTTTCCAAGAGTCAGGCCCGCAAGTGCCTGATGGTTTGCATAAGAAGACATGTTTCACCGTCATAAACCAGATAAACTAAACGACAAGTGTATCTGGTTTAAGTGAAGAGAGAAATTAGTGGACGAATTGACCGCACAAGCCTTGAGAGATTTTACCACGCGTTACTGCGATGCCTGGCACGAACAGCACAATAGTTGGCCGTTAAGCGAGGAGCTGTATGGCGTTCCTTCACCGTGCATTATTTCAACCACTAATGATGCTGTGTTCTGGCAACCGCAGCCGTTTAGCGGTGAGCAAAATGTAAACGCGGTTGAGCGTGCGTTTGATATTGTGATACAACCCGCAATTCATACCTTCTATACGGCCCAGTTTGCCGGGGATATGCATGCGCAGTTTGGCGATATCAAACTGACATTACTGCAAACCTGGAGCGAAGATGACTTCCGCCGGGTGCAGGAAAACCTGATTGGACATCTGGTTACCCAGAAACGTCTGAAACTGCCCCCCACGTTATTTATCGCCACACTGGAAGAAGAGCTGGAGGTGATTTCGGTGTGTAATCTCTCTGGCGAAGTATGCAAAGAGACGCTGGGTACGCGGAATCGTACCCATTTAGCCTCAAATCTTGCGGAATTCCTTACGCAGCTTAAGCCTCTTCTGTAATCCAATTACCCCGTCTGGTTGTGAGAGATCTCTTACAGACCCTGTAGGAGATCGCCAGAAAGTAAGTGAATACTTAAAAAGATAAGAATCATATTTCTATTTTAAATCAATGAGTTGACTGAGTATTCTTAACTTTCGTATGAAATTTTCCTTAAGGCATTGTCTGTAAGCGCCTTGTAAGACTCAGTGAAAAAGACGATTCTATCTTCGTCGACAGGGAGTCAGACAACGAAGTGAACATCAGGATGATGACACTTCTAAAGGACACGCCAGGATGGTGTTTCAGGGAAAGGCTTCTGGATGAAGCGAAGAGGAAAACGCTGGATGCGTTAAAGGACACCTCCAGGACGGAGAATGAGAACCGGTCAGGATGATTCGGTGGGTCAGGAAGGCCAGGGACACTTCAGGATGAAGTATCACATCGGGGTGGTGTGAGCAGGAAGCATTAGTTCAGGATGAACGATTGGTCGCAAGGCCACAGGAAAAGTTGTCAAGGATGAGCAGGGAGCAACAAAAGTAGCTGGAATGCTGCGAAACGAACCGGGAGCACTGTTAATACAGTGCTCCCTTTTTTTATTCCTGCTATCCTTCGCGGCAGTTTTTTCTTCTTGAGGTTGTTTTATGACCACTCATGACCGCGTTCGTCTTCAGTTGCAGGCACTTGAAACATTACTGCGTGAACATCAGTACTGGCGGAGCGATGAACCGCAGCCGCATCAATTTAACAGTACCCAACCTTTCTTTATGGATACGATGGAGCCACTGGAGTGGTTGCAATGGGTACTGATCCCACGAATGCACGATCTCTTAGATAATAATCAGCCATTGCCAGGGGCTTTCGCCGTGGCGCCGTATTATGAAATGGCGCTGGCGACGGACCACCCCCAGCGCGCGCTTATTCTGGCGGAGCTGGAAAAACTGGATGCGCTTTTTGCGGATGATACAAACTGATGCTGGAAATACTCTACCAGGATGAATGGCTGGTTGCGGTTAACAAACCGTCTGGCTGGCTGGTTCACCGCAGCTGGCTGGATCGCGACGAAAAAGTGGTGGTCATGCAAACCGTACGTGACCAGATTGGTCAGCACGTGTTTACCGCGCATCGGCTGGACCGACCGACTTCCGGCGTATTGCTGATGGGATTATCCAGCGAGGCCGGACGGCTGTTAGCGCAACAGTTTGAACAGCACCAAATCCAGAAACGTTACCATGCGATTGTGCGTGGCTGGCTGATGGAAGAAGCGGTGCTGGATTATCCGCTGGTGGAAGAACTGGATAAAATCGCCGATAAGTATGCCCGCGAAGATAAAGGCCCGCAGCCAGCAGTGACGCATTATCGCGGTCTGGCGACGGTTGAAATGCCAGTCGCGACCGGGCGTTACCCGACGACACGCTACGGTCTGGTGGAACTGGAGCCGAAAACCGGACGCAAACATCAGCTTCGTCGCCATCTCGCCCATTTGCGCCATCCGATTATTGGCGACAGCAAACATGGCGATTTGCGCCAGAATCGCAGCGCGGCTGAACATTTTGGCCTCCAGCGGTTAATGTTGCACGCCAGTAAGTTGTCATTGACGCACCCTTTTACTGGCGAGCCGCTGACTATCCACGCTGGTCTGGACGACACCTGGATGCAGGCATTATCACAATTTGGCTGGCGCGGTCTGCTTCCTGAAAATGAAAGGGTTGAGTTCAGCGCGCCATCGGGTCAGGATGATGAGATAAGTTCCTAATCCAGGGAGAAAACGGTATGGCGGAAATTGGTATTTTTGTGGGCACTATGTACGGTAATGCGCTGTTAGTCGCCGAAGAAGCGGAAGCGATTCTGACCGCGCAGGGCCACAAAGCAACGGTGTTTGAAGACCCAGAATTAAGCGACTGGCTACCTTATCAGGACAAGTATGTTCTGGTAGTTACGTCCACCACCGGGCAGGGCGACCTTCCTGATAGCATTGTGCCACTCTTTCTGGGCATAAAGGATAACCTTGGTTTCCAGCCGAACCTGCGTTACGGCGTGATTGCGCTCGGCGACAGCAGTTATGTGAATTTCTGCAACGGCGGCAAACAGTTCGATGCCTTGTTACAGGAACAGAGCGCGCAGCGAATAGGGGAAATGCTGCTGATTGATGCCAGTGAAAACCCGGAACCGGAAACGGAATCAAATCCGTGGGTCGAACATTGGGGCACGCTGTTGTCCTGATATGTTGAGCGAGCGGTAAATGCCGTTTTAGTGGTGCTGAATCGAATCTTTTCAGGCAAATGCCAGTAAAAACTGCTTCATAGCGCGGATTTTTACTGGCGTCTGCCTGGAGTCAAGCGATCTATTTCATACTCTTCTTTATTTCTCCGATTTAACCCTTCCTTTCTTGTTCTTGTTTTCATTTCCGTGAAGTGGATTCCACCGTCCAGGGCTAATGCCAAAATCGAGCCTCATTGAACGCATTAATGTTGTGTTGTTGCACGGTGAGCCGCTATGGCGCGCTTTTTATACTGCTATTGCCAGATATAAACACGCGCCGCATTCGGCGAACGACCTATAAAAACGGCAAAAACACCCTACGTCACCTCTGATTTCCTGGCGATGTCGCAGTCCAGAGTGAGCGTGGCTAACGCGAATTTTCAGGAGTGCAACAATGAGTTCTTTAAGTCAGGCTGCGAGCAGTGTGGAAAAACGCACGAATGCTCGTTACTGGATAGTGGTGATGCTGTTTATCGTCACATCTTTCAACTACGGCGATCGCGCTACGCTCTCGATCGCCGGTTCGGAAATGGCCAAAGATATCGGCCTTGACCCAGTGGGTATGGGCTATGTGTTCTCTGCTTTCTCATGGGCTTATGTTATTGGGCAGATCCCTGGCGGCTGGTTGCTGGATCGCTTTGGTTCAAAACGCGTCTACTTCTGGTCAATCTTTATCTGGTCGATGTTTACCTTGCTGCAAGGTTTCGTCGATATCTTTAGTGGATTCGGCATTATCGTTGCCCTGTTTACGCTGCGCTTCCTGGTCGGGCTTGCTGAAGCGCCATCTTTCCCTGGCAACAGCCGCATTGTTGCGGCCTGGTTTCCGGCGCAGGAAAGGGGAACGGCGGTGTCGATTTTTAACTCCGCCCAATACTTCGCAACGGTGATCTTCGCGCCGATTATGGGCTGGCTAACTCATGAAGTGGGCTGGTCACACGTCTTCTTCTTTATGGGCGGTCTGGGCATTGTCATCAGCTTTATCTGGTTGAAAGTCATCCACGAGCCAAACCAGCATCCGGGTGTAAATCAGAAAGAGCTGGAGTACATCGCCGCTGGCGGCGCGCTGATCAATATGGATCAGCAAAACACCAAAGTTAAAGTGCCGTTCAGCGTGAAGTGGGGGCAGATCAAACAGCTGCTCGGGTCGCGGATGATGATCGGTGTTTATATCGGTCAGTATTGTATCAACGCCCTGACTTACTTCTTTATTACCTGGTTCCCGGTTTATCTGGTGCAGGCGCGCGGGATGTCGATTCTGAAAGCGGGCTTTGTGGCTTCCGTTCCTGCTGTTTGTGGTTTTATCGGCGGCGTGCTGGGGGGGATTATTTCCGACTGGCTGATGCGCCGCACGGGCTCGCTGAACATTGCGCGTAAAACACCGATCGTGATGGGCATGTTGCTGTCGATGGTGATGGTGTTCTGTAACTACGTCGATGTTGAGTGGATGATCATCGGTTTCATGGCGTTGGCCTTCTTCGGTAAAGGCATCGGGGCGCTGGGTTGGGCGGTAATGGCAGATACTGCGCCGAAAGAGATTAGCGGTCTTTCCGGCGGCCTGTTCAATATGTTCGGTAACATTTCCGGTATCGTCACGCCAATCGCAATTGGTTATATCGTTGGCACGACTGGCTCCTTTAATGGTGCGCTGATTTATGTCGGGGTTCATGCCTTAATCGCGGTGCTGAGCTACCTGGTGCTGGTGGGCGATATTAAGCGTATCGAGCTGAAACCTGTCGCGGGGCAATAAGATGACGACACAATCCAGTCCAGTCATTACTGATATGAAAGTCATTCCGGTCGCCGGACATGACAGCATGTTGCTCAATATTGGTGGTGCACACAACGCATATTTCACCCGCAATATTGTGATTCTCACCGATAACGCCGGGCATACCGGCATTGGTGAAGCGCCGGGCGGAGAGGTGATTTATCAAACACTTGTCGATGCTATTCCGATGGTTCTGGGCCAGGAAGTCGCGCGACTGAATAAAGTGGTCCAGCAGGTGCATAAAGGTAATCAGGCCGCCGATTTTGATACCTTCGGCAAAGGTGCCTGGACCTTTGAATTGCGCGTTAACGCCGTGGCGGCGCTGGAAGCCGCTTTGCTCGACCTGTTAGGTAAGGCGCTGAATGTTCCGGTCTGTGAACTGCTTGGCCCAGGCAAGCAACGCGATGCTATTACCGTCCTCGGTTATCTGTTTTATATCGGTGATCGGACTAAAACCGATCTTGCTTATCTGGAGAGTACACTAGGTAACCATGAGTGGTATCAGTTGCGCCACCAGAAAGCGATGAACAGCGAAGCCGTTCTGCGTCTGGCGGAAGCCTCACAGGATCGCTATGGCTTTAAAGATTTCAAACTTAAGGGCGGTGTGTTACCTGGTGAGCAAGAAATTGACACCGTTCGGGCATTGAAGAAACGCTTCCCGGATGCGCAGATTACCGTTGATCCCAACGGTGCCTGGCTGCTGGACGAAGCGATTTCCCTGTGTAAAGGCCTGAATGATGTGCTGACCTATGCCGAAGATCCATGCGGCGCAGAACAGGGTTTCTCCGGTCGCGAAGTGATGGCGGAGTTTCGGCGGGCGACCGGCTTGCCCGTCGCAACTAACATGATCGCCACCAACTGGCGCGAAATGGGTCATGCGGTGATGCTCAACGCGGTAGATATTCCACTTGCCGATCCGCACTTCTGGACGCTTTCTGGAGCAGTCCGCGTGGCGCAGCTTTGCGACGACTGGGGGCTGACCTGGGGCTGTCATTCCAACAACCACTTCGATATCTCTCTGGCGATGTTTACCCATGTGGGCGCGGCGGCACCGGGTAATCCCACCGCTATCGATACCCACTGGATTTGGCAGGAGGGCGATTGTCGCCTGACCAAAAATCCGCTGGAGATTAAAAACGGAAAAATTGTCGTTCCTGATGCGCCCGGCCTGGGCGTGGAACTGGACTGGGAACAGGTACAAAAGGCACATGAGGCCTATAAACGTCTGCCTGGCGGCGCGCGTAACGACGCAGGCCCGATGCAGTACCTGATCCCCGGCTGGACCTTTGACCGTAAACGTCCCGTTTTCGGCCGTCATTGATTTTGAATAAGGACATAAATATGAATTCTCAATTTACGACGCCTGTTGTTACTGAAATGCAGGTCATCCCGGTGGCGGGTCATGACAGTATGCTGATGAATCTGAGTGGCGCACACGCACCGTTCTTCACGCGTAATATTGTGATCATCAAAGATAATTCTGGTCACACCGGCGTAGGGGAAATTCCCGGCGGCGAGAAAATCCGTAAAACGCTGGAAGATGCGATTCCGCTGGTGGTAGGTAAAACGCTGGGTGAATACAAAAACGTTCTGACGCTGGTGCGTAATACTTTTGCCGATCGTGATTCTGGCGGGCGTGGTTTACAGACTTTTGATCTGCGTACCACTATCCACGTGGTAACCGGGATCGAAGCGGCAATGCTGGATCTGCTTGGGCAACACCTTGGGGTTAACGTGGCATCCCTGCTGGGCGA
This sequence comes from Escherichia sp. E4930, assembly GCF_005845405.1. Taxonomy (NCBI): domain Bacteria; kingdom Pseudomonadati; phylum Pseudomonadota; class Gammaproteobacteria; order Enterobacterales; family Enterobacteriaceae; genus Escherichia; species Escherichia sp. E4930. The sequence goes on from NZ_VCDZ01000011.1 coordinate 156,336, forward strand.
TGGTCAACAGCGTAGCGAAGTCGAAATGCTCGGTTATCTGTTCTTTGTCGGCAATCGCAAAGCCACACCGTTACCGTATCAAAGCCAGCCGGATGACAAATGCGACTGGTATCGTCTTCGTCACGAAGAAGCGATGACGCCGGATGCGGTGGTGCGCCTGGCGGAAGCGGCGTATGAAAAATATGGCTTCAACGATTTCAAACTGAAAGGCGGTGTACTGGCCGGGGAAGAAGAAGCCGAATCTATTGTGGCACTGGCGCAACGCTTCCCGCAGGCGCGTATTACGCTCGATCCTAACGGTGCCTGGTCGCTGAACGAAGCGATTAAAATTGGTAAATACCTGAAAGGTTCGCTGGCTTATGCAGAAGATCCGTGTGGTGCGGAGCAAGGTTTCTCCGGGCGTGAGGTAATGGCAGAGTTCCGTCGCGCGACTGGCCTGCCGACTGCAACCAATATGATCGCCACCGACTGGCGGCAGATGGGCCATACGCTCTCCCTGCAATCTGTTGATATCCCGCTGGCGGACCCGCATTTCTGGACGATGCAGGGTTCGGTACGTGTGGCGCAAATGTGCCATGAATTTGGCCTGACCTGGGGTTCACACTCTAACAACCACTTCGATATTTCCCTGGCGATGTTTACCCATGTTGCCGCAGCTGCACCGGGTAAAATCACCGCGATTGATACGCACTGGATCTGGCAGGAAGGAAATCAGCGCCTGACCAAAGACCCTTTTGAGATCAAAGGCGGTCTGGTTCAGGTACCGGAAAAACCGGGGCTGGGTGTGGAAATCGATATGGATCAGGTGATGAAAGCCCACGAGCTGTATCAGAAATACGGGCTTGGCGCGCGTGATGATGCGATGGGGATGCAGTACCTGATTCCTGGCTGGACGTTCGATAACAAGCGTCCGTGCATGGTGCGTTAAGACAGAAAACAAAAACCGGCTCTGTCAGGAGCCGGTTTGAGACTGATGCCAAACGCAAAATTGCCTGTTGCGCTACGTATCAGGTCTACATCATTTTTTAATTCATTGAATTTAGTTGGTTTTGTAGGCCGGATAAGGCGTTAACGCCGCATCCGGCATAAAAACAGGCACTTTGTCACCAATCTGAAACCAGCTTCATAAAAAGCCTATTGCTACTCGACAAGACGTCCATTACCCAAGAATTTTACTGGCTTCGCGTGCCACATTATCCATCTCGTCCAACAATTCCAGTAGCTCCGGCTCCAAATCTTCTTCTTTAGTACCGCTTCGTAGCTGTTGTTCGATAAGTTGACAGAGATTCTTCATACGCGGCACACCGCTATAGCCGCAACTGCCATGCAGTTTATGAATCAAATCAACCAGGCCTTCTGGATTTTCCCCAACCAGTTGTTCCTCAACTTTGTTGCGAACTTCTGGCAGGAAATCGAGCAACATTTGCAGCATATCGCGCGCCAGATCGGTTTTGCCAGCGGCCTGGCGTAGCGCCAGTTGCCAGTCCAGAGTCGCATTCTGGTTCACCACAATTTCGTTCACTTCTGGCGTCACAACGCGGGAAGAAATGCCGCTGCCGGGTTTGTAGCGCAGCAGCAAATTATGCAATCGCTCTTCTTCTATCGGTTTCGCCAGATAATCGCTCATCCCCGCGCCAAGTAATTTCTCTTTTTGCCCAGCCATCGCATGTGCAGTCACCGCGATGACTGGCGTTTGTTGCTGGTGCGGAAGCTGGTGGATAAGTTCGCATGCACGAATGCCGTCCATGTCCGGCATTTGAATATCCATTAAGATTAAATCGAACGGCATCTGTTTTGCTCGTTCAACCGCCTGATGTCCGCTATCGCACAACTCCACATGCTGAACCATGTCCTCCAGCAATGCGCCGATAAGTTTCAGGTTGGCGGGGTTATCATCAACAGCCATAACCGTCATTACCAGCTTACTTTCGTCGGTGACAGGCAACAGCGTATTTTGTGTTTGATGGCAAAACTCGGTCAGTACAGGTAACAGACGTGTAGGCGTCAGGGGTTTCAGCAGACACGCGCCGATACCATCTTGCTTGAGTTTTTCGGCATTGACCTGTGCATGGCACGGAAGGGCGAGCATCAGAAAATCGGTCATCGACACTGCTTTCGCTAACCGCTCATGTTGCATCGTTAGCGGTTCGCGGAAAGTCACCGCAATCCCTAACAACATCATGTCGTAATGCGCGGGAGGGAGTGCCGAGAAGCTTGGGCTGTAGACCACCTCAAGCGGTGTTTCGCTTAAAATATCCAGCGTGCACTGCGCGGCTGCCGAGTTCGGTTCGACATAAGCCAGGCGTTTGCCTGTGAGGCACTGGGTGGATGGTCCTTCAATAATAATATTCGGGTTCAGATCGAGATTAATATGGAACCAGAAGGTTGAGCCACGATTCGGCTGGCTATGGAACGAGATATCTCCGCCCATCTCATTAACCAGTTTTTGCGTAATTACCAGCCCCAGCCCGGTGCCGCCATGACGGCGTGAAATACTGGCATCTGCCTGCCTGAAGGCCTGGAACAGGCGCGATTGATCGCGTTCAGGAATACCAATACCGGTATCGCGGATCTGCACCTCAATCTGAACTTTGGTATTACTCAGCGCTCGTTTTTCCACCAGAATATCGATGTTGCCATTCTCGGTGAATTTAATCGCATTCCCCACCAGGTTAGTGATGATTTGCTGTAAACGCAGCGGATCGCCTATCACGTTATCTGGCACGTCGCTCTTAATATTGAGCGTCAATTCCAGCCCTTTATCGTGAGAAGAATGCGCCAGAAGAGTAACCACTTCATCCAGCGTGCTGCGCAGCGGGAACGGAATACTTTCCAGGATCAGCTTGCCCGCTTCCAGTTTCGAGAAGTCGAGAACATCATTAATAATTGCCAGCAAATTATTTGCCGAGCGTTCAATCGTGTTCAGGTGATCGCGCTGCGTTGGCGTTAATTCTGTTTTCAGCGTCAGGCGGGTAAAGCCAATAACTCCATTCAGCGGTGTACGCAGCTCATGTGACATATTTGCCAGAAACTCGGACTTAATACGCGCCGCTTCCTGGGCGCGCTTTTTCGCCAGGTCCAACTCAACGTTCTGAATTTCCATCTGCTCCAGCGTTTCACGCAGATCTGATGTCGCCTGGTCGATATTGTGCTGCATCTCTTCGTGATAAGCCGCCAGAGACATTGCCATCGAGTTAATGCCGTTTTTCAGCATATCCAACTCGCCGAGCATAAATCCTTCCACCCGGCTGTCGAGTTGTCCTCGGCGGATGCGGTCGACAGTATTCACCATGTTGCGAATCGGGCCGGTTACATCGCGCATGAGTCGCCAGCCAAAAATAAGCGCAATACCAATACAAAACAGCATCATCACGCTGGAAATAAAAATCTCTTTATATTGCTGTAAGCGCACCGATTTAAGGTCCAGCTCAAGGGCAATATACCCCAGCATATTCTGACTATTTTTGGCATCGCTAATGGGCGATTCGTCGGGAGAATAACTCTCGGAAATAATCGGCGTACGCAAAATCATAATATCGCCATCACGTGTGACAGTGAGCTGGCGCGGAAATGGTACGTTACTACCGAGCTGCATTGCTGAAGGGTCGAGATGAAAATTGGAGGTGACAAAGAGTCGGTTATTTTCATCGTAAACTGAAATGGCGCGAACAATATCAGAATGGCGACGATGCAAAACGCTTATCAACTGACCGATAGATTCGCGATTTTGCAGGCTCATGCCATATTCAGTAGAAACTGCAAGCGGCTCAATAATGCTGGCACCGGCATCTTCCAGTTGACGCTGCAAGTCGTTATAGCGATGCACGACGAAAAAGATACTGAGCAATAAACCAATAAGGACGGTCGGCGCCAGGATCAGAATCATCATGCGTGCGCGCAGGCTGTAGTTGGTCATGGAGTTCCGTTATGGGACAATTAAGGTCACACTGTTAAATTGAGAAAGTCTCGCCAATGGCGCAATTCTACTCTGCAAAACGACGCGTGACGACGCGTCAGATCATAACCGTTTCAGTCAACGACCTCGACTCTTTTGGTCAGGGCGTGGCACGACATAACGGAAAAGCGTTATTTATCCCCGGGCTATTGCCGCAGGAAGACGCGGAAGTTACTGTTACTGAAGATAAAAAACAGTATTCCCGCGCTAAAGTCGTGCGCAGGCTAAGCGACAGCCCGGAACGCGAAACGCCACGCTGCCCTCATTTTGGCGTATGCGGCGGCTGTCAGCAACAACACGCCAGCATCGAACTACAGCAGCGAAGCAAAAGTGCGGCGCTCGCCCGGTTAATGAAGCATGACGTCTCTGAAGTGATCGCCGATGTTCCCTGGGGATACCGTCGCCGCGCGCGCTTAAGCCTGAACTATCAGCCGAAAACACAACAATTACAGATGGGATTTCGCAAAGCGGGTTCCAGTGACATTGTCGATGTTAAGCAATGCCCCATTTTAGCGCCCCAACTTGAAGCATTGCTGCCCAAAGTCAGGGCATGCCTGGGCAGCTTACAAGCCATGCGTCATCTTGGGCACGTTGAACTGGTGCAGGCAACCAGCGGCACGCTGATGATTTTACGCCATACCGCACCGCTAAGTTCGGCTGATCGTGAAAAACTGGAACGCTTTTCGCATTCTGAAGGCCTGGATCTGTTTCTCGCCCCCGATAGTGAGATACTCGAAACCGTCTCTGGCGAGATGCCCTGGTATGACTCAAACGGGTTACGTTTAACTTTTAGCCCGCGTGATTTTATTCAGGTCAACGCGGGTGTGAACCAGAAAATGGTGGCGCGCGCGCTGGAGTGGTTGGATGTGCAGGCTGAAGACAGCGTGCTTGATCTGTTCTGCGGTATGGGCAATTTCACACTGCCATTAGCGACACGAGCGGCTAGCGTGGTAGGGGTAGAAGGTGTTGCGGCGCTGGTGGAGAAAGGTCAGGAAAATGCGCGACTTAATGGTTTACAAAATGTGACGTTTTATCATGAAAATCTTGAAGATGATGTCACAAAGCAGCCGTGGGCTAAAAACGGCTTTGACAAAGTGTTGCTGGACCCGGCGCGAGCAGGTGCTGCTGGCGTCATGCAGCAAATTATAAAACTGGAACCCATTCGTATAGTTTATGTATCCTGTAACCCTGCGACGCTGGCTCGGGATAGCGAGGCGTTATTAAAAGCAGGATATACCATTGCGCGACTGGCGATGCTGGATATGTTCCCACACACGGGGCATCTGGAATCGATGGTGCTTTTTTCGCGCGTTAAATAGTTACGATTTGCTGATTTCGGCAGGTCAGGTCCCTAAAGGAGAGGACAATGGTTGCGGTAAGAAGTGCACATATCAATAAGGCTGGTGAATTTGATCCGGACAAATGGATCGCAAGTCTGGGGATTGCCAGCCAGAAGTCGTGTGAGTGCTTAGCCGAAACCTGGGCGTATTGTCTGCAGCAGACGCAGGGGCATCCGGATGCCAGTTTGCTGTTGTGGCGTGGTGTCGAGATGGTGGAGATCCTCTCGACATTAAGTATGGACATTGACACGCTGCGGGCGGCGCTACTGTTCCCTCTGGCCGATGCAACGTAGTCAGCGAAGACGTACTGCGCGAGAGCGTCGGTAAGTCGGTCGTTAATCTTATTCACGGTGTGCGCGATATGGCGGCAATCCGCCAGCTGAAAGCGACGCACACTGATTCTGTTTCCTCCGAACAGGTCGATAACGTTCGCCGGATGTTATTGGCGATGGTCGATGACTTCCGTTGCGTGGTCATCAAACTGGCGGAGCGAATTGCCCATCTGCGCGAAGTGAAAGACGCGCCAGAAGATGAACGCGTACTTGCAGCAAAAGAGTGCACCAATATCTACGCGCCGCTGGCGAACCGTCTCGGGATCGGGCAACTGAAATGGGAACTGGAAGATTACTGCTTCCGTTATCTCCATCCGACCGAATACAAGCGCATCGCAAAACTGCTGCATGAACGCCGTCTCGACCGCGAACACTATATCGAAGAGTTTGTCGGTCATCTGCGCGCTGAGATGAAAGCTGAAGGTGTTAAAGCTGAAGTGTATGGTCGTCCGAAACACATCTACAGCATCTGGCGCAAAATGCAGAAAAAGAACCTCGCCTTCGATGAGCTGTTTGATGTGCGTGCGGTACGTATTGTCGCCGAGCGTTTACAAGACTGTTACGCCGCGCTGGGGATAGTACACACTCACTATCGCCACTTGCCGGATGAATTTGATGATTACGTCGCAAATCCGAAACCAAACGGCTATCAGTCTATTCATACTGTGGTACTGGGGCCGGGTGGCAAAACCGTTGAGATCCAAATCCGCACTAAACAGATGCATGAAGATGCAGAACTGGGCGTTGCTGCGCACTGGAAATACAAAGAAGGCGCGGCAGCTGGCGGGGCGCGTTCAGGACATGAAGACCGGATTGCCTGGCTGCGTAAACTGATTGCGTGGCAGGAAGAGATGGCTGATTCCGGTGAAATGCTCGACGAAGTACGCAGTCAGGTGTTTGACGACCGGGTATACGTCTTTACGCCGAAAGGGGATGTTGTTGATTTACCTGCGGGATCAACGCCGCTGGACTTCGCTTATCACATCCACAGCGATGTCGGACACCGCTGCATCGGGGCAAAAATTGGCGGGCGGATTGTGCCATTCACCTACCAGTTACAGATGGGTGACCAGATTGAAATTATCACCCAGAAACAGCCCAATCCCAGCCGTGACTGGTTAAACCCAAACCTGGGCTATGTCACAACCAGCCGTGGGCGTTCGAAAATTCATGCCTGGTTCCGTAAACAGGATCGTGACAAAAACATTCTGGCTGGACGACAAATCCTTGATGACGAGCTGGAACATCTGGGGATCAGCCTGAAAGAAGCAGAAAAACACCTGCTGCCGCGTTACAACTTCAATGATGTCGACGAGTTGCTGGCGGCGATTGGGGGCGGGGATATCCGGCTCAATCAGATGGTGAATTTCCTGCAATCGCAATTTAATAAGCCGAGTGCCGAAGAGCAGGACGCCGCCGCGCTGAAACAGCTTCAGCAAAAAAGCTACACACCGCAAAACCGCAGTAAAGATAACGGTCGCGTGGTAGTCGAAGGTGTTGGCAACCTGATGCACCACATCGCGCGTTGCTGCCAGCCGATTCCTGGGGATGAGATTGTCGGCTTCATAACCCAGGGGCGCGGTATTTCAGTACACCGCGCCGATTGCGAACAACTGGCGGAACTGCGCTCCCATGCGCCAGAACGCATTGTTGATGCTGTATGGGGCGAGAGCTACTCCGCCGGATATTCGCTGGTGGTCCGCGTGCTGGCTAATGATCGTAGTGGGTTGTTACGTGATATCACGACCATTCTCGCCAATGAGAAAGTGAACGTGCTTGGCGTTGCCAGCCGTAGCGACACCAAACAGCAACTGGCAACCATCGACATGACCATTGAGATTTATAACCTGCAAGTGCTGGGCCGCGTGCTGGGTAAACTCAACCAGGTGCCGGATGTTATCGACGCGCGTCGACTGCACGGGAGTTAGTCTTACATAGCTGGATATGGCGTCAGCCGTATCCAGCGATATCTTTTACTCGAAGGTATTACACCTGACAGACCCGCAATTTTCAGGACAATTCAATGAATCAAATCGACCGTTTGCTCACCATCATGCAGCGTCTTCGCGACCCGGAAAACGGCTGCCCGTGGGATAAAGAGCAGACATTTGCCACCATTGCACCTTACACCCTTGAAGAAACCTACGAGGTGCTGGACGCCATCGCCCGCGAAGACTTTGACGATCTGCGCGGTGAACTCGGCGATCTGCTGTTCCAGGTGGTGTTTTACGCGCAAATGGCTCAGGAAGAAGGGTGCTTTGACTTTAATGATATTTGCGCTGCTATAAGCGATAAATTAGAGCGTCGCCATCCGCATGTTTTTGCTGACAGTTCTGCCGGAAACAGCAGTGAAGTGCTTGCCCGTTGGGAGCAAATCAAAACCGAAGAGCGCGCGCAAAAAGCGCAGCATTCGGCGCTGGATGATATTCCTCGTAGTTTACCGGCTTTAATGCGTGCGCAAAAAATCCAGAAACGTTGCGCCAACGTTGGTTTCGACTGGACGACGCTTGGCCCGGTAGTCGATAAAGTCTACGAAGAGATCGACGAGGTGATGTACGAGGCGCGGCAGGCTGTTGTCGACCAGGCTAAACTGGAGGAGGAAATGGGCGACCTGCTGTTTGCCACGGTTAATCTGGCTCGCCATTTAGGGACGAAAGCAGAAATCGCATTGCAAAAAGCGAATGAAAAATTCGAGCGTCGTTTTCGCGAAGTGGAGCGTATTGTTGCCGCGCGTGGACTGGAAATGACAGGTGTTGACCTCGAAACAATGGAAGAAGTCTGGCAACAGGTAAAACGGCAGGAAATTGATCTCTAAGGGAATTACGCGGTCAAGCGCCATTTGTGTCATTTTTTAAATGACAAGCGCTTGATTTGCGTCAAAAACATTTACCCCAAAGGGGCTATTTTCTCACTCCTGATTTCAATAGTGCGCTGGCGAAGAGGAGGGATAATGAAAGTTTGTGGCACAGGTCATGTTCGGGTATACTGCTTTCCCGTCCTGGTTATTCCATCGTCTTTTCAACCTAACTTCTCAGGTTCAGCATGACAACGAACTATATTTTTGTGACCGGCGGGGTCGTATCCTCTCTGGGTAAAGGCATTGCCGCAGCCTCCCTCGCAGCCATTCTTGAAGCCCGTGGCCTCAATGTGACTATCATGAAACTGGATCCGTACATCAACGTCGATCCAGGTACTATGAGCCCAATCCAACACGGGGAAGTGTTCGTTACTGAAGACGGCGCTGAAACCGACCTGGACCTGGGTCACTACGAGCGTTTCATTCGTACCAAAATGAGCCGCCGCAACAACTTCACCACGGGTCGTATCTACTCAGACGTTCTGCGTAAAGAACGCCGCGGCGACTACCTCGGCGCAACCGTACAGGTTATTCCACACATCACTAACGCTATCAAAGAACGCGTTCTTGCAGGTGGTGAAGGCCACGACGTGGTTCTGGTCGAAATCGGCGGTACTGTAGGTGACATCGAATCCCTGCCGTTCCTCGAAGCGATTCGCCAGTTGGCTGTTGAAATTGGCCGTGAGCACACTCTGTTTATGCACCTGACGCTGGTGCCGTACATGGCAGCGTCTGGTGAAGTCAAAACCAAACCGACCCAGCACTCTGTAAAAGAGCTGCTCTCCATCGGTATCCAGCCTGACATCCTGATTTGTCGTTCAGATCGCGCCGTTCCGGCTAACGAACGTGCGAAGATTGCATTGTTCTGTAATGTTCCGGAAAAAGCGGTTATTTCTCTGAAAGACGTCGATTCCATCTATAAAATTCCGGGCCTGTTGAAATCTCAGGGGCTGGACGATTATATTTGTAAACGATTCAGCTTAAACTGCCCGGAAGCGAATCTGTCCGAATGGGAACAGGTTATCTTCGAAGAAGCGAATCCGGTGAGTGAAGTCACTATCGGTATGGTCGGCAAGTACATTGAACTGCCGGACGCTTACAAATCCGTGATCGAAGCACTGAAACACGGTGGGCTGAAGAATCGTGTCAGCGTCAACATCAAACTGATCGATTCACAAGATGTTGAAACGCGCGGTGTTGAAATCCTTAAAGGTCTGGACGCGATCCTCGTACCTGGCGGTTTCGGCTATCGTGGCGTAGAAGGCATGATTACTACCGCGCGCTTTGCGCGTGAGAACAATATTCCTTATCTGGGCATTTGCCTGGGTATGCAGGTGGCGTTAATTGATTACGCTCGCCATGTTGCCAACATGGAGAACGCCAACTCTACGGAATTTGTGCCAGACTGTAAGTACCCGGTTGTGGCGCTGATTACCGAGTGGCGCGATGAAAACGGCAACGTTGAAGTTCGTAGCGAGAAGAGCGATCTCGGCGGCACCATGCGTCTCGGCGCACAACAGTGCCAGCTGGTTGACAATAGCCTGGTTCGCCAGCTGTACAATGCGCCGACAATTGTTGAGCGTCATCGTCACCGCTACGAAGTCAACAACATGCTGCTGAAACAGATTGAAGATGCAGGTCTGCGCGTTGCGGGCCGTTCCGGGGATGATCAGTTGGTCGAGATCATCGAAGTTCCGAATCACCCGTGGTTCGTGGCTTGTCAGTTCCATCCGGAGTTTACTTCTACTCCACGTGATGGACACCCGCTGTTTGCTGGCTTTGTAAAAGCCGCCAGCGAGTTCCAGAAACGTCAGGCGAAGTAAGTAAAAAAGTTAGAACGGCAACGCGTACCTTAGGTACGCGTTGTTTGTCTGGAGTTTCAGTTTAACTAGTGACTTGAGGAAAACCTAATGTCCAAAATCGTAAAAATCATCGGTCGTGAAATCATCGACTCCCGTGGTAACCCGACTGTTGAAGCCGAAGTACATCTGGAGGGTGGTTTCGTCGGTATGGCAGCTGCCCCATCAGGTGCTTCTACTGGTTCCCGTGAAGCACTGGAACTGCGCGATGGCGACAAATCCCGTTTCCTGGGCAAAGGCGTAACCAAAGCTGTTGCTGCGGTTAACGGCCCGATCGCTCAGGCGCTGATTGGCAAAGATGCCAAAGATCAGGCTGGCATTGACAAGATCATGATCGACCTGGACGGCACCGAAAACAAATCTAACTTCGGCGCGAACGCAATCCTGGCTGTATCTCTGGCTAACGCCAAAGCTGCTGCTGCCGCTAAAGGGATGCCGCTGTACGAACACATTGCTGAACTGAACGGCACTCCGGGCAAATACTCTATGCCGGTTCCGATGATGAACATCATCAACGGTGGTGAGCACGCTGACAACAACGTTGATATCCAGGAATTCATGATTCAGCCGGTTGGCGCAAAAACTGTGAAAGAAGCCATCCGCATGGGTTCTGAAGTTTTCCATCACCTGGCAAAAGTTCTGAAAGCGAAAGGCATGAACACTGCAGTTGGTGACGAAGGTGGCTATGCGCCGAACCTGGGTTCCAACGCTGAAGCTCTGGCTGTTATCGCTGAAGCTGTTAAAGCTGCTGGTTATGAACTGGGCAAAGACATCACTCTGGCGATGGACTGCGCAGCTTCTGAATTCTACAAAGACGGTAAATACGTTCTGGCTGGCGAAGGCAACAAAGCGTTCACCTCTGAAGAATTCACTCACTTCCTGGAAGAACTGACCAAACAGTACCCGATCGTTTCCATCGAAGACGGTCTGGACGAATCTGACTGGGACGGTTTCGCATACCAGACCAAAGTTCTGGGCGACAAAATCCAGCTGGTTGGTGACGACCTGTTCGTAACCAACACCAAGATCCTGAAAGAAGGTATCGAAAAAGGCATCGCTAACTCCATCCTGATCAAATTCAACCAGATCGGTTCTCTGACCGAAACTCTGGCTGCAATCAAGATGGCGAAAGACGCTGGCTACACTGCAGTGATCTCTCACCGTTCTGGCGAAACTGAAGACGCTACCATCGCTGACCTGGCTGTTGGTACTGCTGCAGGCCAGATCAAAACTGGTTCTATGAGCCGTTCTGACCGTGTTGCTAAATACAACCAGCTGATTCGTATTGAAGAAGCTCTGGGCGAAAAAGCACCGTACAACGGTCGTAAAGAGATCAAAGGCCAGGCATAAGTCTGACTTTATCTGATTTAAAAATGCCAGCCTTCGGGCTGGCATTTTTTATGGTCGAGTTACCAGCGGCCGGACGCGCCGCCACCGCCAGAAGAACCGCCACCTCCGCTAAATCCGCCGCCGCCGCTAAACCCACCACCACTTGAGCCGCCACCGGAAGAGGATGAAGAAGAACCTTTTCTTGAAGCTCTTTCTTTACCGAGTTTCTTATATTTGGCGCGTAGTTTTTTACTAACTATAAGCCAAAAGATAAGCAGCACTACGATTGCGAAAGGCGTTAACATACCGCAGGCAACGATTAAAATCGTCCATGGTCCTGGCTCTGCAACATAGAGGAATACCATCCCGTAAATTGCGCCAGTGAGTGCTATCCAGGGGAGATTTGACGGATCGGTAAAAACAATAAAATATGAAAGCACCGCCAGTAATATAATTACAGCAAGCGATAATGGAATAGGGGGATTGATACTGTAGTAATTCCCCCTGTTTTCCGGTAATTCACCATTCAACAGAAGCGCGCCAATATTTTCGCTTGCCAGTGTTAACCCACCCATAAGGTCATCACTTTTGAAGGCAGGGATTAATATATCACGGATAATCTTCGCCGCTTGCAGGTCGGTAACCACCCCTTCCAACCCATAGCCCACTTCAATGCGAACTTTACGATCTTCCCAGGCGACCAGGATCAGAATACCATCGTCACGCCGCTCATCTCCCAGTTTCCAGCTATCAAAAACGCGTGTTGCATATTGTTCAATGGAATCGTCTCCGGTGGACGGCACTACTAATACAGCGACCTGCGCCCGTGTTTTTTGTGTAATATCCTGCAGCTGTTGTGTCAGTGATTGCTGTTCAGACGTGCTTAACGTACCAGTAATATCGGTCACCTGTTGGCGCAACTCCGGCACAGCAATTTGCTGGGCAAGCACCGGAAGGCACCACAAAGCGAGTAAAATAAAGATTAAGCGCATTACGATCACCAACGCCCGGAAGCGCCACCGCCACCAGATGAACCGCCGCCACCGCTGAAATTGTCATTGTCGAAAGACGATGAAGAGGAAGATGACGACGATGATGAAGAATGCCAGGAAGCCGAGTTGCTTCTTTCGTAACGAGACGGTCGGTTGGCACTACGCATTGAAGCACGCACCTTTCTGCCGAAAGGTGTGAAAGCGATAGCTACGACCAGGAACGGTGTGGCGAAACATAATAATGTGGCAAGAACTCCCCAGCTCCCGCTATATCCAGCGATGGGAAGTACAAAGGCCAATATTATGGCAGCAAAGCAAATTACTCCCAGCGTTTTGACATATCCTCTGGCAGAAATAAACGTCAGTACTATCGCCCAGACTAACAAAGCCCACCAACCGCTAAAGGGCAAAGGGTGATCGGGCGATGTGTTATTGACTAAATCATTTCCTGATAGTCGGGTTTCAATATCACTGATACCCTGTTGCAAGCCGCCAGCAAGGTCGCCTTTTTTAAACGCGGGAATAATACTGTTGCGAATAATTTGCCCGGACTGTGCATCAGTAAGAATACCCTCAAGCCCGTAACCGATTTCAATATGAACTGTATGATCTTGCCAGGCAACTAACAGTAAAATACCGTCATCACGACCTTTATGGCCGGGCTGCCAACTTTCGAACACACGTGTTGCATATTGCTCGATGGTTTCTTCGCCTGTGGTTTCAACCACCAATACCACAAGCTGCGTCTGTTCTTTTTGCGTCAGGGCTTTAATCTGGCTGGTCAGCGTACTTACTTCCCCTCTGGTTAATGTCCCTGTTAAATCATTTATATATTTAGGTAATTCAGGTACTGGAACTTGTACTGCAAACGCAGATGAACAGACCAGAACAAGAAGTAAGATAAAATTTTTCATATAATTAACTCGCCTAATGAGCACTCGCATTCTGGCTAAAATCTATTGTTGGGGCTTTGCTTACTGCGGCGACATCATCCGGCAAATAATTTTTCTTTGGTGTGTAATCCATGACCTTTGCGGTTAACACTGCGGGAAATTTGCGGATAGTGACATTATATTGTTCAATGGCTTTAATATATCTTCCTCGCGCGACAGCAATTCGATTTTCGCTTCCTTCGAGTTGTACCATTAAATTTTGATAGAGTTCCTGAGCCTTTAATTCTGGATAACGTTCACTAATAATCGTTAACTGCCCGAGAGTGCGAGTCACCTGCGCCTGAGCTTGTTGCCAGGCTTGTAATTTTTGCTCATCTCCCGAAGCTTGCTGAAGATCGCTGCTGGCACGATTAGCTTGACTACGGGCTAACGTAACGGCCTCCAGTACCTCTTTTTCATGGCTGGAATAACCTTTAATACTTGCGACAAGATTAGGAATAAGATCGGCGCGACGTTGATACTGATTCAGTACTTCTGACCAGGAGGCATTAACCTGCTCATCATAGGTTTGAATATCGTTATAACCGCAACCTGATAAATTGAAAATAAATATAAATACGATGAATATTCTAAACATGTTTAAATCCCTTTTATTTAATCCTTTAAAACATAATACGCCGCTTCATTTTATTCTTAATGATCTGATTCACTTTTTACCTTAAACCCGCCTGTAACAGAATGTTAATAAGACATGATTGTTGCGGCAGGATCTGCAATAATTAACAATTATCCACTTCTCAGAGAATGCTATGCAGTACCCGATTAACGAGATGTTCCAGACCCTGCAAGGTGAGGGTTACTTTACCGGCGTCCCCGCCATTTTTATTCGTTTACAGGGATGCCCGGTCGGCTGTGCCTGGTGCGACACCAAACACACATGGGAAAAGCTTGAGGATCGGGAAGTTTCCCTTTTCAGCATTCTGGGTAAAACGAAAGAGAGTGATAAGTGGGGAGCAGCAAGCAGTGAAGACTTGCTCGCAGTCATCGGTCGTCAGGGATACACCGCGCGTCACGTGGTGATTACGGGTGGTGAGCCTTGTATTCATGACTTGATGCCACTAACTGACCTGCTCGAAAAGAACGGTTTCAGTTGCCAGATAGAAACCAGCGGTACTCATGAAGTGCGTTGTACGCCGAATACCTGGGTCACCGTGTCGCCAAAACTGAATATGCGTGGCGGTTATGAAGTATTGTCGCAAGCCCTGGAGCGAGCTAACGAAATCAAACACCCAGTTGGACGCGTACGGGATATCGAAGCACTGGATGAATTGCTGGCGACGCTGACCGATGATAAACCGCGAGTCATTGCACTTCAGCCAATTAGCCAGAAGGAAGATGCTACGCGTTTGTGCATTGAAACTTGCATTGCGCGTAACTGGCGTTTGTCGATGCAAACACATAAATATTTAAATATTGCCTGATTACACATTTATAAGCGTTATAAATGGGTGGAACCTGTAAAGACTTCCACCCATTTATATTTTTTGTCGCCTCTGAAAACTCATCCATTTTGCCCATTCCGGACTAATCATTGTCATTCTCTACAAATTCTGTGGCGTTAATTTTTCTCTGGGATGAAAATTATTACGTCGGAGTTTGGTAGATTTTAGTTTGTATAGAGTTATTTTAAATATTTACCTTTTCAATCAATGGATTAAGTGCTCTTTAACATAATAGATGTGTTGTTTGTGTGATACTGTAAAGTTGGTAGATTGTGACTGGATTAAAAAATCATTAATTAATAATAGGTTATGTTTAGAGAGTTCCCCGCGCCAGCGGGGATAAAGCGCGATAAGAAAATAGGCCAGGTAAATTGCGTTAGAGTTCCCCGCGCCAGCGGGGATAAAGCGTATATCTATATCTATTTTTGTGACGAGTTCAAGAGTTCCCCGCGCCAGCGGGGATAAAGCGTACGGTATCTGAACCCACTGGCGCGGGCGCAGGAGTTCCCCGCGCCAGCGGGGATAAAGCGGGGTAGTTATTGGTGGGCTGGCTGGTGGCTTAGAGTTCCCCGCGCCAGCGGGGATAAAGCGGAAGAACGGCTG